>JAJRTM010000733.1 GCA_024278285.1 Planctomycetota bacterium | reverse complement strand
AAGGAAAACATCTGCCCCGGCTGAATCTGGTTTATCTCTGCTTCAAGGCCTGTTCATAGTAGGTATCAATTGTTGCCAAAAACGGTGCAGGGTTTGCAGCGATTTTTTTCGTGCAGGGAGGGCAACAGACATAAACCAGTTGACCATTAACCACAACAGACTTAGGATTGGCAGGTAATTTCTTTTTCATGACCGGACATTTCCCCTGGGCCTTCGCCATATTGGCGTGAATCGTTGCCCAATGTTGAGGGTTAATCTTTTCAGTCAGGCAACCTTTGCAGCACAGAAAAATTTCTTCCTTACCTGCTTTGACTTTGATCGGAGCACCATGGTCGCCTAATTTCTGCCCAGTGACCGGGCAAATACCCTGGACTGCTACACGAAGAGATTCATGCTTGGCATGATCATGTTTTCCGTGACCATCATCACCCTGTGCGAAATAACCAGTTCCCACGAACAACACAGCAACCATTAAAAATCCAAGACGCTTCATTCCTTTTCTCCTTTTTGAGAGTTTAAAAAATCCTTTTGTTTCGTTTACTTTTAACAATTTGGTGCGTTGCAACGCACCCTACAGCTACATTTTTTAGAAAGCAGTTTTAGGCGACTGGCACCGTTTCATTTCCTTCCATCTGTATATCTGGCACATCGTCCTGTTCTTCATTAGATGCAGACCAAATCGAATCCTTCATACCGGATGCCATTTTTAATTCTAAATATCCACAATACATTGTTGGAACAATGAAAGAGGTGAATGGTTCGATCAACATGCCGCCAAAAACGGGAATCGCCATCGCTCTGGCCACGTCAGCACCACGACCTGTTGAAAGAAGCACGGGCAGCAGCGCTGCCAATGTGGTGATGGTGGTCATCATACAGGGACGAATTCTTTTCAAACCGGCCTTATAAACCGCTTCCCTCAGCTCCTGCACATTCCGGACTTTCGTTCTTCTGAGAACCTGTTGGATGTAGGTTGCCATCACAACGCCGTCGTCGACTGCTAAACCGAACAATGCGATGAAACCGACCCAAATCGCGGTGTTCATATCAATGCCCATAATCGCGACCGCGATCATTCCTCCTGCAAAGGAGACCGGAATTCCGGAGAAAACGACCATCGAAATCGGCAGGTTTCGAAATTCAAAATAAAGCAGCATTAAATTGATCAGCATGACCATCGGCACAATCCACATCAAGCGAAGATTTGCTTCGATCTGGTTTTGGAATGAGCCGACTGGTTGCAGTTCGAAGTTTCCTTCTGGAAAAACAAGATCGCCATTTTTTCTTGCGGCACGCAACGCGATCATCACCTCTTCGACGGTTTCCAGGTCGCCTGTCATCCCTGAAGGCGAGAACGCAACATGAGCCACCAGTCGGGCATCTTCACTGTTGATGGATCCCGGCCCCCAGGTGGTCGAGACTTCAGCCAGTCTTTCCAGCGGAACGACATCATCCACTGCGGTAACGACTGCGACTCTTTTCAGGTTATCGAGTTGTTCGCGAATGTTTCGTTCATATCGAATTTGAATTGGGTATCGTTCACGCCCTTCGACCGTTGTGGTGACATCAATTCCTCCCAACCCAGCAGAGACAATTTCGTTGACCATCATGGTTGTCATGCCATACCGGGCAGCCTCTTCACGATCTACTTCGAATTCCAAATACGGCTTCCCCATGACAATATCCGGGTTGACCGTTCCTGAATTCACATACGGCACCGTTTTCAAGTATTCAGCAACTGCAATTGATGTTTCTGCAATTCCTTCAAGTGTATCGCCATAAACACGAATCGCCATCGAAGCTTTGATCCCACTTTGCAGCATCACGACACGGCCTTCAATCGGTTGCAAAGCGGAAGCGGGCGTGACACCGGGCAATGTAGCGACGGAGTTAATTTCATCCCAGATTTTTCGTTCTGTCATTCCTTCCCGCCATTGATCTTTGGGCTTGAGCATGATATAAGTTTCAACCATTGCAGCCGGTGCGGGGTCGAGAGCAGAATCGATTCGACCAATTTTCCCCAGGACATTTTCAACTTCCGGGATTCCTTTAATCAACGTATCCTGAGCCTGCAACACTTCCATTGCCTGATTGAAACTCGCTGCCGGGTAAAGCGAGGGCATGTAAAACCAGCTTCCTTCATCGAGCGCGATCCAGTCATCAGACTTCAGCCCGGTAAAAGTATGTTTGAGGTCCACATAATACGGGACTTCATTTAAGTCGGCCCCCAGATAAGAAAATGCTTTTTCAACAGGCTTGAGCAATGTTGGAAAGCCAACCCAGGCACCGACTCCGATAAAAAAGATAACAAACGGGAATGAAAGACAAAGCACTTTATGCTTTAAAGCGTAACGCAATCTCGCTCCGTAAACCCAGCGGACAAAACGGCTGACGGGATTTTGTTCCATCGGAAGAATTCGTTCTCGTGTCATCCACCAACCGGTGAAAAACCCTGCTCCTGCTGCGAGCGCAGTGATCACATACAGATTCAATCCGGTTAAGTGAATGAACTCTTCTCCCCAGACATAAAATGTCAGCCCCGCTGAAAGAATTGAAACGCCAATTCCGCCGAACAGACTTGTTGTTTTACCTGATTTGGAAGAGCTCAAAAAGACCCGGCAAAGCATCGGCAAGACGGCAACGGCGACAATCAGGCTCGATGTTAATGCGAAAGTCTTCGTCCATGCCAGCGGAGCAAAGAGTCTATGATCTCTTCCGGTCAGGAAAAAAACCGGTAAAAAACTAACGATGGTTGTACTGACCGCAGTAATGACCGCGGGCACAACTTCTGCTGCGGAATCGCGGATGACTTCCATTCGTTTTTTCTGGCCACCCGGTGAACCGTTCGCTTCCCAGGTTGCCAAGCCATCGTAAATATTTTCGAGGATGATAATTCCCATATCCACCATCGTCCCGATAGCAATCGCGATACCAGCCAGCGACATAATGTTGGCATCAACACCGAATGTTTTCATTGCGATAAACGACATCAGCACCGCCATCGGAAGTGTGATGGCAATAATCAGGCTCGCTCTTACATGCAGCAAAAACAACACCATGACCGCAATCGTAATCAATGTTTCCTCAAAAAGTGCTTTGGAAAGCGTGCCGACTGTTTCATCGATCAGGAATGAACGATCATAAATACCGGTAACTGTGATTCCTCCCAGTTCAGGTTCCAAAGCAGCGATTTTTTCCTTCACTTTCATAATGACATCACGAGGATTTTCGCCGTATCGCATCACGACAACACCACCGACCGCTTCGTGACCGTTCAAATCGAGCGCCCCTCGACGAAAACTGGGACCCGCTTGAACCTGCGCGATATCGCGAACACGTACCGGAATACCATCTCGCGTGACAATGACGGTTGCCTCAATCTGGGCCAGTGTTTCAGGTTCGGTTTTGCCCGCACCGATAAACCCTCGACCACGGACAAGGAATTCCATGCCGTTCATCTCGACCGTTTTGGCACCGACATCGATATTCGATTCCCGCACCGCTTGAATCACTTTATTAAGCGGGATTTTGTGATACCGCAGTTGATCAGGATCGACTTCAATCTGATACTGCTTCACATAACCACCAACGGAGGCGACTTCTGCAACACCATCTACCGATTGAAGTGCATACTTAACAACAAAATCCTGCTTTGAACGCAATTCCGCCAGGTCCATTCCGGGCGGCGGTTCAAGGACGTAATAATAAATCTGTCCGAGCGCGGTTGCATCCGGGGCAAGAACCGGTGTGACCTCTTCTGGAAGATCAGTAACCGTTGATAATTGTTCTGCAACGCGAGATCGGGCCCAGTAAAAGTCGACTTCATCACCAAAAGTAACTTGCACAAAGCTGAAGCCAAACATACTTTTGCCGCGCACGCTTTTGGAACCAGGCACCGCCTGCAACGAAATCGAAAGCGGATAAGTAATCTGATCTTCAATATCTTTCGGAGAGCGTCCGGGCCATTCGGTCAGGACAATCACCTGGTTCTCGCCCACATTCGGGATCGCATCCAGCGGTACTTTCTTGGTCGAATACCAACCGTACGAAATCATTCCGACAGAAAATATGAGTATGAGTAATCGTTCATGAATACAAAAATCGAGGATCTTCTTGATCATTTGACTGTACCCTCCTTAGGTAAGACTGCCAGGTACTTAACGGGATTATTGAGTAAATCTTCCCGGCAACCTTCACAGCAGATAAATACTTTTCGTCCTTTGACATCGATTTTGATCGGAGTTCCCATCGACCCAAGTGGCATTTCTGCAACCGGACAAATACGTTGTTTCTTCGCCAGTTTGCGATCATTCACAGAAAGTTTTTCGAATGCCTGGGCAATCGCAGCTTCTTCTTGTGGTGAGTCCGAATTGATCTGAGGCACCGGGATCAAAATCTGTGGGGCATCAAAAGTTGGAACTTGTAATCCTGGGACAGGAACAGTTTTATTCCCTGACTGAGTCTTCGAGTAATCTTTCAAAACAGTCAGGTATTTGACAGGATTTTGAAGCAAATCTTCCCGGCATCCTTCACAGCAGATGAAAACGGAAGTACCGTTCACATCGACTTTGCCAGGCGTTCCCATCGAGCCAAGTGGCATTTCTGCAACCGGACAAATTCCCTGCTTCAATGCCAGCTTACGGTCTGCTTCACTAAGTGAAGCTAATGCTTCCTGCACCGCGGGATCTTCTGCATCATCTGATTGCGATTTCCCATGCGATTCCAGAATCGCCAGGTATTTTTCTGTATCATCCAGCAATCGTTTTTTACAGCCCATGCAGCAGATGTAAACATCTTTTCCGTTGACATCAATTTTCTTCGGTTCTCCCATCGAACCGAGCAACATTTTGGTAACGGGACAAATTTGTTGAGATTTAATCAACTCCTGTTCTGCTTCAGGCAAGGAAGCAAACGCTTTTAACTCCTTCTCCGAAAATTCATAACTCGGTTCTAACGGAAGAATACGAGTCGGATCGATCAACGAAGGATTGCCTGCCAGTTGCATTTGCGAATCGATCAGGAAATTTCCACGAATCGCAACTTTTTCGCCTTCTTTAACACCTTCGAGAATAACAATATTTTCCCCACAACTTGGTCCTAAAACAATATTACGGATTTCAAATCGTCCTGGATCGGTCTCGACATACAGCACACTGCTGTTACCAGCCATCAGAACGGCATGCCTTGGTACAACCAGTGTTTTATCACTTGCCTGAGGCGAATTAGTGAAACCGAAATCAGACGCGGGGACAAGATTCACATTACACAAAGGGCATTTCCCAGGGGCATCGGCAATAATGTGTGGATGCCGGGGACTGATCCATTTGTTTGCCAGTTCCGCATCGTAAAGCTTTAACGGACCGTCTCCATTTCCGGTAATCGGAACCGTGATTTTTGCTTTTGCGTAATCTCCAATTTTCAACATTCCATTCGGGTTGGGAATGACAACACGAATACCAATCGTTCGAGTTTTGGGGTCAACTTCCGGATCGATAAAGGCAACTCGCCCACTAAATTTCTTCCCCGGAAATGATTGAATTGTTGCATCGACTCGTTGTCCATACTGGATCGCAGCCGCATCCGCTGGAAACAGCTCCAGCATCACCCAGATAGTTGAAAGATCAGCCAGTTTGTAAATTGGTTGTCCTTCTTTTACGTACTCCCCTTCGACTGCATATTTTTCGATGACCGTACCGCTGATCGGAGCACACAGGTGCATTCGGCTGTTTGCCTCTTTGGTATCTTCAAGCTCCGTAATTTGTTTTTGAGTCATCCCCAGTTCAATTAAACGCTGCCTGGAACTTTCCAGCAAATCCTGATTTGAAGCGACAACTCGCAGCAGTGTAGAAGACCTACTGTTATCACGAGCTTCTTTAGCGAGCAGCAGTTCTACCTGACTTGAAAAAAGGCGAGGCGAATAAATGAGCGCCAGATGATCATCCTTTTCTACGACAACACCTGTGTAGTCAGCGTACAGTTCTTCAATCCGACCATCAACATAAGCCGAAATTGTTTTCAAAGCTCCTTCATCGTAATTGAGCCGACCAATCGCCTGAATCTCTCGGGACATCGCCATCGAACGAACTGACGCGGTTTGAATATTGGCGACTCTGCGGGCAGCAGGGTCGATTTGAACCGATTGACCATCGGAACTGCCACTTGATGTGGCTGGAACAAGTTCCATTGCACAAACTGGACAACGCCCCGGTTCGGAAGAAGGTGGCGTACACATCATGGGGCAAATATAGCGGGTGTTTTCGCCACCACCAGAAGCATGTGAAGAATCTCCACCGCCTCCCCCAGAGGAGATCAGTCCAAATTGTTGGGCAGCTCCTAGTCCTGCTATTAATATTGCTCCGCAAGCCAGAAACAATACTGGCTGAACAACCAGGCTGACAAACAAAGGCTTCGCCAGGGTTTCTTCAAAGTTTTTTTTCTGTATCAGAGATTCATCACTCTTTTCGAAAGCATCCTCTGAAATGTCGAGAGATTGCTCACTGTTTTCCATCATTTTTTCTGGAAGACTCATTGAATCTTCCTCATTTTTATCTGTTTTGTTTTGATGACTATCCATAATAATATCTTATCTTCTAATAAGGTAAAAATTGATTCTGATCCGTTCCCAAAAATCAGCCCGATGCGCCAGAGAGGAATACGATTCTCTCTACAGCATCTTTCCTCGCTTGCGCTTCAGGCCAAGGGCATTAGCGGTTCGTATACAACCGCCATCAACAGGATGAATCCTGATCAGGACGCAGATTTAATAAAGGCGAACAGAGGAGTAACCAAGGCAACGCATTTCATGCGAAAGCAGGGAGATACACTCAATACGCACTAGGGGCATCGAGTTTTACTCTAGGTGATCCAACAGCACAGGATCGCACGACGGCGTGTCGCACAAAGCAAAGTTGAAAGGGGTAACTCTTCAGCATTTTCAACGTGAAGACCACTTCCATCAGCAAGAATTCCGACTCTGATAATCACCGTACGTTGATAATCGACGCGGTGATCATCCGCTTGAGAATTTGGCGGTATGCCAGGTGCCTGTGGTGTCGAACAACCACAGGTACACGTCACTGTTGTGACCGAATCGTCGCAGCAACACGATCCTTTTGACTCACTCTCAATACTGCAACAACAGCAACTTGAAGAGCTTTCAACAGTACAGCCGTACGCAATATTCCCACCCATATCGCAGAACATCCCCGCGATAAGTAAGAAAGTGAATAGTGATTGTTGAAAGGGGCGTTTCATATTTTCTACAAGATATTTGCCGGTGTGGATATCGATAAATTATCGACTTAACAAGGTCTTCATCAGTTGAGATCGACGCAACTGAACGACAATCTTTAGCGGCATCTTTCCTTTTCATACTAATCAAGTCAAGATGAATATTACCTAAAACAACCATAACTTAAAAGAAGGCTCACAATTGCCTCGCATGTCCACTAACATTAACAGCGGATAAAGAAGGCCTGATAATTAGTGTTGTTGGCTCGTCCCCCCAAAGATCTTTTTCCTTGAATACCTCTTTCTGTGCTGGAAACAATCGATGTCAGACTTACCGCAATTTGCATTTGTTAACTGCCCGTTAACAACACAGCCTTCTGTCGATGTCGAATCTTCTGTCAGTTTCGAGATGGATAAATTACTTGCAGAAGATGATTTCAAGGCTGGACAAAGTGTTGCGGTAGCAGTTGGCAGCCGTGGCATTGCGAGTCTGTCGGATGTTGTTTCGACAATTATCAAGGAATTGAAACAGCGAGAACTAAAACCTTTCATCATCCCGGCTATGGGAAGCCACGGCGGTGCAACTTTAGAAGGGCAAAAAAAAGTTCTGAATTCACTCGGCATCTTCGCTGATCAACTTAAAGTTGATTTTCATGCGGAGGTGGAGACCGAATGCTTAGGAGAAACCAGCGACGATGTTCCCGTTCTTTTCTCGAAAGCTGCTCTTTCGTCAGATCATGTACTGCTTTGCAATCGCATCAAACCACACACCAATTTCTCCGGATCGATTCAATCCGGCTTACAGAAAATGTTGACCATTGGCCTTGGCAAAGCAACGGGCGCAGCAGCATATCATCAAGCTTCCCATCATATTTCATTTGATAAAATGATTCGCGAAAGCGTTGACCTGATTAAAAAAAATGTATCTCTGTTGGGAGGCATTGCGTTACTGGAAAATGCTCACAAAGAACTTTGCCACATCGAAGCGGTTCCCTGCTCTTCCCTGGCAGAAAGAGAGCCCGAACTTTT
>JAJRTM010000732.1 GCA_024278285.1 Planctomycetota bacterium | reverse complement strand
CCACTCTCATCCGCAGGCAAACGGGAGCAACCTTGCTCAAACATATCGCGACTCCTTGCTGGTGTTTGTTTTAGTTCAAACATAACCTTAGCAAGAGTCGCGACTTATGAAAACATGAACGGTATTGCCGTTAAACGATTGTGGCACTATCGAGTTTTCGCCACTTATCCGAGAAAAGCCGAACTCGACTTTTCATTATGCCGTGCGTCCCTGCGGTAATTCAAGCGAGCGTCATTTTCAGTTTTATTCGTGGAATCGGTCGAACCGGTAAAATCGATCTATTCCTGAAAATGAATTTGTAGAACGAACGACTCTGTTGAACTGCTTCTGCATTATTGCTCTTGGTGAGCTACGCTTGAGGAGACGAACTGCGGGCAGGGTTCGCTTTGCGGACCTGGTTAAGAACTAAGCGTTAAGCTAGTATGGATTTTCTGTCTGGTGAATAACAAAGCATTAAAAAGTGAGCTTGAAGGCAAGAACGAGCTTGTCCAGGCATTGACGTTGCAACTTGAGCAGGCTGCCGAGCAGCTTGATCGCTTGCAGCGGACGGGGGTTCGCGCCTCTCATGGCAGTGCAGGTGGTTCACTTCCTGCGGAGTTTGCCCAGCAACAGGAAACGGTGGCACAAAATGTTGAGTACCTGGTTGAACAGTGGGACGCGACTCAGGTAGCTGGTTCAATTGGTCGTGTTGAAATGCAGCTTGATGAGTTGCGTGACTTGGTTACAGAGTTAGCCAGCAGACCTGTTCAAACAACGGCGTTATCTCAAGAGCAAACCGTTGCGGATCCAATTTCTGAACTGGATGCAGAGGCCTCTCATGCTGACCTGCTCGGTTCCCTGCAAGCCGCTTTCCTGAATTCATCGGAAGAAATTCCGGAAACAATTCTCGAAGAAACTCCGGTAGGAATTTCAACGAATGCTTCCTCTGAAGTAGAACAGCCATCTGGTCAGAATGCATTGCCCGAACAACCAGATCTGGTTGATTTCGATTCTGCAACCAAAGATGAACTTCGTGATGCTGTTATTGTGCGAGATGATTACATCAAAACGATAGTCGATCATTTATCCGCTGCTCGAAAACAATTCGGCATTCAATCCCCCGAAAACTGGGAGGAGCTGCAAGGTTGTCCGCAGGAACTTGTTGAAAAAGTTCAGCAACTTGAACAACAACTCGAAGATCAACTTCGTCTCAGCGAAGTGAGCCTCTCATTGGAACGCGCCCGACTTAGCCGGGAAGAAACTCAGTTGAGCATGGCGAAAATACAGATTCAAAAAGAACTCCGCAAACAGGGGATCGACCCAAATACGATTTCACGCCTCAATTTGAATTCGGATCAAGCAGATACTCCCGTGGAAGAAAAAACAAAAGGAACAAAGTGGCTCAACATGCTCCGTATCAATAATGATTGATTGCTGGCTGCTTTCTCTCTATACTATTGTTAGGTGAAATGTTAATTGAGAGATCACTTTCTTTTTGAGACCCCTGCCTTGTTTTCAATGGAACGGAAAAAGCTGTGTCTGTTCATCAAACGTTGCCACGTTCTGCTTCCCGCCGTGAATTCCTCACACAATCTGCCAACGGTTTTGGAGCCGTCGCGCTGGCATCATTAATCAACGATCCTGCCTATGCTGCTGCCGGGGTTTCCCCTGGGGCTGCGATTGATGCGATGGCCCCAAAAAAGCCGCATCATCAGCCGCGGGCAAAAAGTGTTATTTTTCTGTACATGGATGGCGGACCGTCTCAGGTCGATACGTTCGATCCCAAGCCATTATTGATGAAAGAACATGGTCAGCCGATCAAGGCAAAGATTCAGGCGACACAATTCGACAACATCGGAAAAGTGCTTAAATCGCCCTGGAAGTTTCAGCAGTATGGCGAATCGGGAATTCCGGTCAGCGACTTGTTTCCGCACACCGCTAAGCATGTCGATGATATGTGCATCATCCGTTCGATGACTGCAACATTTCCGGAACATACAAACGCCAATTATTTTCTACATACTGGTTTTGGTTTGCAGGGACGCCCCAGCATGGGCGCGTGGACCGGGTACGGATTAGGGACCGAATGCAGAGATCTGCCCGGCTTTATCGTCCTGAATGGTGGCTTGATCCCGCCGGGGGGCATCGACTGTTTCCACAACGGTTTTTTACCCGCCAGTTATCAGGGATCGATCTTCAAAAATGGGGGCGAACCGGTTGCTGATTTGAAACGGCAGGAACGAACTGTTCAACTACAAAACCGAAAAATGGATTTGCTTCGGCAACTTGATCGGGAAGTGATTCAATCAACCGGGGCACACGATGCGATTGAAGCATCGATCTCCAATTACGAACTTGCCTATCGGATGCAAACATCAATTCCTCATTTGATGGATATCTCTGAAGAATCGAAGACCACTCAGGAATTGTACGGAATGTTTTCCAAATTCCCGCAGACACGAACTTACGCCCATCAATGCCTTGTTGCCCGCAGGCTTGTTGAACGTGGTGTTCGATTTATCGAACTAACCTGCCCCTCTGTTAAGGGAGACCGCTGGGATCAGCACGTCAATCTGAAAGATGGACATGAAAAGAATTCACTCGCTGTGGATCAACCAATCGCAGGGCTGCTTGGCGATTTGAAAAATCGTGGTCTGCTCGATGAAACTCTTGTGATCTGGGCAGGTGAATTCGGACGCACGCCGATGGCTCAAGGGACGAACGGGCGCGATCATAATCCGTCCGGCTTTACCGTCTGGATGGCAGGCGGCGGCATTAAAGGAGGAACCGTTTACGGTGCAACAGATGAATACGGTTATTATGCAATCGAAAATAAACTGCAAATTCATGATATGCACGCGACCATGCTTTATCTATTGGGCATCGATCACGAACGCTTAACATTCCGACACAGCAGCAGAGAGATGCGACTGACCGATGTGCATGGAAAAGTCGTCCACGATATTATCGCGTAGCAGACTGCCCAGAATGAGCCGGCGGGGCTGGAAGCTCGGAACTCGAACTGACTTTTTCAGGTTCGCCTTGTTCATCGGTCGGTTGCGGTAGTTCGATGTTGACTGCTGAACTTGCAGAATTATTTGAGCGGTACCGCGATCCGTTCGCGTACGATTTCCCGCCAGATCTGTTTCGGCTTCTTGCCTGCATGACAGAGCCTTGCGGAGGCGGTCCGTTGAAGAAAACAAACGGAGCAATCAACTTCGCCAATTCCGGGCGTCCGTAATAATTCGGCCAGGAATGCCGAAACCCGATTACATCTGTGGCATCCAGTTCATGAATTTTACGGGCTTGATCACCCAGTTGTCTTTTATCGAAACGCGTTATTCCTGTTTTCGCCAAGGCACGCCCGTAAGAAGGGGTGATAAACGGATAAGCTGTTAACGCCAAATCACGATGGTTCATAATGTTTAGCATGGAATCAATCTGGGGCAACGCCTTGCCATACCTGTTGTTCGGATTCATCCATGTATGATTGATCGCGGCTGCGGCAAAGACCACCCGAATGGGGCGGCTTCTATTTTTTGTCCCCTTATAAACACCGTAAATTTGTCCGCCACCACGATAATGCAGACAACCTGCAACGGTTCGCGTTCCATGACTGTGACCAACCAGACAAACGGGAGTATGACCAGGAATTCGATCAATTAAGTGAGCCAGATAGATACCATTTTGAGTGGCTACAATTCCGCTGCGAGTGACATCAATCGTGGGAATCCCCGTATGATTTTCATCACTTGGCCAGATCAGAAAAATAACATTCAGTGGACACCCCGGCGCTCCTTTTTTTATCCAGCCGTAAGTATTGTTGGCATCTTTTATCGCGACATCGACACCGACATAACTGCCATGAATGAAAAAGCAGGTCGGAGCAGAAGGGTTCAAAGATTGCTGCATTTCAGAGCAAGTACCCCGCCTCATTTTCCCGCAGACCGGTTTGAAATAGTATTTGAAATTCAAACACTTCGGGTTCGAGCCCGGCATCTGCGGCATCGAATACGTACTTACGATCCAATAACCGGGGCCGTTGCGATCACCCGCGCGGCATTCATTACCAGTGCCCAGTGTCGAATTCGCCAGAAGCATCCCACAAAATACGCATGCCACCGAGAGAATAGATTTCAATGCAGTTCTGTGCATAAGAATAAATCTGTTTTGAATATTCGTTGTTGGTTAATGAAAACAAGGACGCAAACCTCTAGCCCGCTCTGTCATTTTCTGTACAGAATCCTCCATTATATCGGCGTTTCGTCAATTGGTGAAAAGTCATTTTTACGGGAAGTGCAAAATAATCAATAGCAATGAACGACTTGTTAACATCGCTTAAAGCTGGGGATTTATGCCGGTTATAACGATTGTACCTGTGAGATAAAGTAGGAAGGAAAACTTGTCACGGGCCCTGCAATAATCGCCTGTGTCAGAAGTGGGAGCAGTGGTAGCCGAAGCCACGCAGTACGTCACCACACGAGCCACAGCCGGTTGGCAAGAAACCTCTTTCATCTCGCAATACCTGCCTCATAAACGGCCAAAATATGATCGCAGTCGAGTAAACGCCATGCGTTCCATATAATCCTTTCTGAATAGCGAAGCACTCTCGATGCGATCAGCGGAAAGGCTCTTCGAAAAAGAGAGCCCGGTAGTAGAGAGAAAAGAATCAAGAATAAATTGAAATTTGCTGCTATCTTGAGGCGACGAATCTGTTAAACTGGCAGACATAAAAACCCTCTCCGGCGTTTCCGAAACGATTCAACCAGAGAGGGCTTTCATTTTATACCTGGAGATGGCCTCACAATACATTGCCAATATCAGGCAGGGGGAGTGTACTAAATACCAGACCCTGCCCCAGGCCAATTTGTGCAAGCAGGCCATCCTACAACTACCTATTGAAAGTGAAAATTCATTGCTGGAATTAAAAAACCCTCATGCGGTTCGGGCTGCTTTGGAGCATCGACCTGCTGCTGTAAAAGAAGTTGTGTTTTACTCCCCCCCCAAAGGGATGTGGGGAAGAATTGCAGATCAAGCCAAAGAACTGAAAGTCCCTGTTCGCATTCATGACCAAAAAGAAAAGCAGGAAGCAAAAAGAACGTATCGAGGATCAGCAGAAAAAGAGGAACGGATTGGTCATGCGTTTGCCAAGGTAGAACCGAAATCACCCATTTCGCTGGAGAAAATGTTTTCCAGTGCGTCAGATGCGGGAGAGACAGAAGGGAATTTGTGGATCGGTCTGGATACGTTACAGGATCCACATAATGTCGGGGCAATTTTTCGTACCGCTGCATTCTTTGGTGTTCGCGGCATCGTGGTAACAAAAAATCAATCGGCCCCGATCAGTTCTACCGTTTACGACATTGCAGCCGGTGGGCTGGAATCGGTTCCCTTTGCAATTGAAACGAATTTGCATCGCAGTTTGAAGTTTGCCAAGCGGGCAGGCTTATGGATATTGGGGACTTCCGAGCATGCAGAGAAATCAATTTGGGAGATAGACCGCAGACGCCCCTGGATGTTACTGCTCGGCAACGAACAAAAAGGACTGAGGCGACTAACAATCGATAACTGCGACGAACTCGCGATCATTCCCGCTCACTCAGAAGTGAAGTCTCTGAATGTTTCGGTTGCAGCCGGAATTATGACATCAATTCTCGTCGGAAAATAGTTGAGTAGACGCTGTTGGTTATATTTATTTTACCATTATCCAATGTACGACAGTTATTACTTGATCGATGCTAACAGGGGATTCCAATGAAAAACTTTTTCTTACTGCTTCTCTTATTTTTCACTCTTTCTGGCAGCAACCTTTTTGCACAGCAGGCGAGTGATGTTTATGAAGCGAAAATATTTCAGGCAAAAAACGGAAAAACAATTCCCTACCGGCAATACATCCCCAAAGAGATAGACCCGAATAAGAAATATCCACTCGTTCTGTTTTTTCATGGAGCGGGCGAACGTGGGACTAATAATATCAGCCAACTGCAATGGGGGCTCAAGCCGCTTTATTCCTATTTGAAAGCGAATCATGTTGAGGCCATTGTTATTGTGCCGCAATGTCCCACGAAGAAGCAGTGGGTCGATACTCCCTGGGGCGAACCGTCTCATGTGATGCCTGAACAACCAACAGAACCGATGAGCCTGTCTATTGAATTGTTAAAATCGACAATTAAAAAGTTGCCTGTTGATACCAATCGGATTTATGTAACGGGACTTTCGATGGGCGGTTTTGGCGCGTGGGATATTGTCCAAAGAATGCCTACCTTGTTTGCAGCGGCGATGCCCGTTTGCGGCGGCGGTGATACCGCACAGGCAAAGCAATTCAAAAATGTTCCCGTCTGGGCATTTCATGGTTCTAAAGATGGAGTGGTGACGCCAAAGCGTTCCAGAGACATGGTGAAAGCGATTCATTCTGCAGGAGGAAATGCTAAATCAACCGAATTCCCGGTAGGTCACGCCGCCTGGAAGCCAGCCTTCAAAGAGAAAGCACATTGGGATTGGCTGTTCTCGCAGAAAAAATAACAACCCAGCACGGCTGGTTCATTCTGATAGCCGTAACCAAACTGATATTTTCCTATAATTTGTGAGCCGTTCGCAAACTTTGACCGTTAGTAATACAAATGCAGACCTGTTGACGCACCTCCCTTCGGCTTGCCGTTAAACGCAATACCGTTCATGTTTTCATAAGTCGCGACTCTTGCTAAGGTTATGTTTGAACTAAAACAAACACCAGCAAGGAGTCGCGATATGTTTGAGCAAGGTTGCTCCCGTTTGCCTGCGGATG
>JAJRTM010000731.1 GCA_024278285.1 Planctomycetota bacterium | reverse complement strand
GGTTCGTTTCAGAAAATATCGACATGATCGTTTACCGGTCAATTCGTTCTCGTGATCGAGGCGAAATTGTTGGTGAATTTTAATTTCACAAGTATTCTTAATACTTGATAAGACGATTAAGACGGCTGTGGCTCTTGGGTCACAGCCGTTTTTTAATACAATTTCGAACCTGGCGCTGTCCAGTTAGTACCATCGGAGGTATCCCCGTCTATTTCAATTTCGACCATTCCAGTTCGATGCCTTGATTGGTAAGGGAGGTCTGAAACTGTTCTAATTGTTTTTTGTTATTGCGAACAGCCCGTGGTGTTGTGTTCTTGTTGATTGCAAAGGCAGTCAACGCCCCGGCTGCTTCACCAATCGCCCATTCGACTGGGTGCAATCGGTAACAGCCATTGGAAATATGTGTGGTGCCGATGTTTTTACAGGCGGGAATTAAGTTTTCAATCCGTCTGGGGATCATCGCACCTAACGGAATTTGAAAGGGGACGCTGGCCATGTCGATGTAATTATCACCGCCTGAACTGGGGTGTAAGTCGAGATGGTAATAGCCGATTCCAACCGAATCGCTAAACGGACGGGCCAGAAGGTGCTTCCCTTTTTTCACGGACGATGCCTTGAAGCCAGTTTCCTCTGCTCGTTCAGTACGGCTCAAATCCTGTTCGGTAATCGTTAACTCTGCCAGGATTCTGCGGGATTCTCGAATGTAGGGATATTTTGCCAGACCATCTTCGGTGCCAACAATATCTTTCCGAAGTCGTAAGCCCTTCCAGCCTGTTCCGCCATCCGGGCGAGGGGCTTCTGTTTGCAGCCAGTACAGTAGCGACAAGCTGAGTTGCTTGGCTTTGTGCAATTCCTTTTCGCGATGCTCTGCGGGAACATCGGTAATGTTCCCCAACATGTAATCGTTTTGAGGCCAGTTCACGACGGTGATATCACTTGCATAAGTTCCTTTGATGAAATTGCTGCGATCAATCATTCTTCGATACAGCCACAGATTCAGTGATTTGGTTCTTGGCGGAGGTGAATCTTTTCCGCAAGGGACAAAAGAAAGTTCTTTTGGCTTTAATGTGCGAGGGCTGGAATAAGAGAGGTCGAGTATTTTTCCAGACCAGGCGGGCGTTAATGGCGGGACATGGTTTTTCCAGAAGTCGTACATTTCCGGTTTCTCGATCGTATGATCTTCGCCTTCCAGATGATCGATCGCAAAACAGCAGGTGAAGGCTTGAATGTTTTTCGGATTCGCTTTTTCAGGAGCGTGTAGCTCGCCGGTTTGTTTTTGAGATTCTGCACCAACAACATACTCTGTTCCAGAAAGGGGGAGCAGATCGCCTTCTTCGCTGGCATCGATAAAGTAGCGTGCCTGTAAGGTTTTATCCGATGCAAAGCCGGTTCCTCTGCAAACAACAGATTGAATCGAATCGTCTTTTACTTCCGCACGGACAGGCTGCGTGTTGAGCAGAATAGTTAATCTTCCACGACTGATTTCCGGAGCCAGCATCGCTTGCAAAACCGCAACGCTCACTCGCGGTTCATGGCAAACTCGCGAGACTCCGCCGTTACCCGGATTGAGAAATTCTTTCTTGCGGGCAGCTTCGGTTAACGGATAATTCTGCCTGTAGTAAGATCGAATATCTTTTCGTAATTTCGCATAACTGGGGGTCCGCCCGAACGATTCAATCCACCGGTGTTCATCTGGCGGGACCGCTTGCTGAGAAAGTTGCCCGCCGAGCCAGTCGGTTCGTTCAGTCAGAATAACCGTTGCCCCATTGCGACACGCCGCCAACGCCGCCGCACATCCCCCCAAGCCGCCGCCAATAATCACAACATCTGCTTTTAACTCTGCTTGTGAATTCGCATAACAGCCAGAAGAAGAAATCGCCTGCAAAAACGCAGGCGAAAAAATGCTTCCACTAATCAAGCCACATTGTTCCAGGAACTCTCTGCGTTTTGTCATTGAAGGTGCCTCATTAAGTAAGTCGTAGGGTGCGTCGTGACGCACCTTTTTCACGCATGTCTCATTTGGTGCGTTACAACGCACCCTACAGTTCATCGAAATATTCTGTCACTTTTGCACAGCTTTTGATGAATAAGATACTAAGCTGTTTGTTTTTTATGGGGTTGCTTTGAAGCACAACTAGAATAGGGTATCCCTGCACGAAATGCCTGGCAGCAGGGTAATAAAAGTATGGTTTATTCACCACATTTCAATAATCCTGCTTCAAGCGAGTCGCTTCGGTCATTTTAACTTGTTATGTTTCAGTTTGCTTCTGTTTTCCCTTCTGTTTTCCATTGTTGCGATAACCGAAAATATCAGGATATTGTTTTACGAGCAAATTTTCGTCCATGTCACCGTTACGCTATATTTTTGAGACGATTGACCTTAAAACTTCCAGTAAATGGATCCTGCTGGCTTCCCTGGTTGGGATTGTAGCCGGGCTGGGAGCGATTGTTTTTCAAGTGCTTGGGCAAGTTGTTGTCCACTATAGTTTGAGTCATTTTGCAGGATACGTTCCTCCTGAAGCACTTGGCGAACATGGCATCTTTCCACATTCTAGTACGCCTTTTTCGCCTTGGATGCTAGTTGTTGTGATGACCGTTGGCGGGCTTCTTTCCGGCATTCTTGTTTATACTTTTGCACCGGAAGCAGAAGGACACGGGACCGATGCAGCGATAGACTCCTTCCATAATAAGCGAGGCATTATTCGTACTCGTGTTCCCTTTATCAAAACAATTGCTTCTGCGATTACTTTGGGGACAGGTGGTTCCGGAGGACGCGAAGGGCCGATTGCCCAAATTGGTGCAGGTTTTGGCTCTTGGCTGGCAACACGGTTGGACCTCTCAGCACGAGACCGGCGGATCATGCTGGCTGCGGGGATGGGGGCAGGAATTGGTGCGATTTTTCGTGCTCCGCTTGCAGGGGCAATTTTTGCAGCCGAAATTCTCTACAGCGATGCCGACCTGGAATCGGATGTGATCGTTCCTTCTGCAACATCGTCAATCGT
>JAJRTM010000730.1 GCA_024278285.1 Planctomycetota bacterium | reverse complement strand
CCCTCGGGGATCAGATGTTTATCTGCTTCGTAAGTTTTAACGCATTCTTCAAACGCCTGGTAAACCAGTTCTTCGTGGCTTTCCATATTCACTTTTCCAAGAGCATTGGTCTCAAACATTGTGCTTCTCATATGATGTGTCGAGCGGAGAATTTCGTAAGGGTGCCTGTGGATGTAGACAAACTTTGCATCCGGGAACATCTTTTGCAGAATTTCAACCCGATACGTATGGGAAGGCGATTTCAAAATAATCGGCTTGGGATTCCGAATGGTCAGCTTTTTCATGAACAGGGTGATCGCCTCTTTCCAGGCTAGCCGTTCTTCTTCCGGAATATTTTTCAAATCGAAGTAGTCCACATACCGATCCCGATGCCCCTGAAAGGCAAGATTTCGGTAAGGGGAGTAAGTGGTCATATTCAACAGCGCAAACTCATCTTCCTGAGGCAGATCCCAGCCCGTTTTCATGTTGTCCATCGGGCGAATTTTGGGGATCAACCAGCCGGTCAATTTCGACATGACTGTTTCGGTTGTCAGAAAATGATGCGGGAAGATACACTCGTACATATTTGGGTACGTGTAGCGATCATCGAGCGTCATCAGATTATGCAGCAAGGTAGTACCGCTGCGCCAGTGCCCGAGGATGAAAACAGGAGGTTGGATTTCGGTTTGCTCGATTTTTTTTGTGAAACGAGCCTTTTCCGCGACATTCCAGATGGAATTATGTACCGTCATAAATAGAGTGGGGATAATTTTATGCGCTTGGGACCAGTGCAATTCTGCCCCCACGCTTAATAATTTACGAAATTCCCGAACACGCATTCCGTGCCAGATAACCAGCCCCCGCTGAGAGTGGCGAACCGGTTTGGGTTGTTTTTTTGATGTCGTAGCAGCCATAACTTTATAAAGATCTATTATTACTAACGGTTAATTTCTTTGCGGTTTTCGCAATTTCCCAAGGTACTCTTTTGGTTACGGCTATCAAAATGAACCAGCCGAGCTGGGTAACTTTCGGGCTGGAATCCTTCCCAAAGTCAGGGAAATTCGATGCCATCCTTGTGAAATGATTGATTGCAAACTCTTTGATACGATTCGGTGGCGAAACAGAATCGAGCATGATATGCTGAGACAGTGGTCCACAACGACTTCGCCGCCGGTATCACAGAAAACATACTTGTTGTATCGGCTTACTCGCTCAAGTTACATCAATTCTCTTATCTTTCCTACCGAGGAGAACTCAATGCGTCGAAATTTTCTGCTTCTGTTCAGTGCAATTGTTATATTTTCTCTGTCAAATAGTACCCAGGCTGGTGAAAAGGGCTGGAAATCACTGATGGATGGTAAAACATTCAAAGGTTGGAAAGCGAACGAGAATAAGGAGAGCTGGAAAATTGAAGAGGGCAGTTTTGTCTGTCAAGGTGACCGAAGCCACCTGTTTTATGTCGGCGACGACAAACCGTTCAAGAACTTTGAGTTCAAATGCCAGGTAAAAACGCTTCCCAAAAGCAACGCGGGGATCTATTTTCACACCAGGTACCAGGATACCGGTTGGCCTAAATATGGGTACGAAGCCCAGGTCAATAACACGCATGGAGATCCCAAAAAGACTGGCTCATTGTACGCCGTCAAAAACGTTTTTGAAGCTCCTGCCAAAGATAATGAGTGGTTTGATTACTACATTAAGGTTGAGGGCAAGCACATTCTGATTGTCGTCAACGGCAAAACCTGTGTTGACTGGACCGAACCTTCGGACAGAAAAGCAGGAAAAGATTTCACTCGCATTTTGGATCAGGGAACATTTTGCCTGCAGGCACACGATCCGATCAGCAAAGTCTATTTCCGCAACATACAAGTAAAACGGCTTCCATAACAGAAGCCGTGGCGACCATCGGGAATATCCGACTGGTCTGTTTTATCGCCTGACCGGCATTTCGAAGCGTTCTTCCGAAATCACTTCCTGCGCTGTTGCAGCACGCGAGCGGCGAACGCGGTTCTTCCAGGAAGAGGTGGACCAGACAGACCAGTTTTCTGTGACACTGAGCGAAACATCCTGGAAAATTGTTGCGAGTAATTCGGGGGTAATCTCTTTATTGGGAACCGTTTTTTCCAAAAGGAATCGCCCCGTTTGTTTACTGTAGGCGAACCGCAAGCCTCGATTCATTTCTTCATTGCGGGAAAGCATGTCCAAAAGTGGACCTCCCGGAATTGTGCCAGCAGGCAGTGGGTCAAGCCAGGCTCTGACACGAATCAGAGAATCGTCTTCTCGAAGGACTGCAGAAAGAGAGAGTTCGATTTCCTGCCCGTCTAATTTCGCACGATACTGGAAATCATAGCGAGATTGTATGCGATAAGGCTCCAGTCCCATTTGACTGATCATGGCTCCCAGTTGCTTGAAATTGAGGGCCTTATTTGATGTGGTCGGAGGCTCAGTCTTTCCGGCAACCGGAAACGCAGGTCGTTTGTCAGGCTTGGGACTCTCTTTCTTAGATGCAGAAAAAGCAGGGAAACCGACTGTTTTTGTCTGCGGCTCGCTGAGCAAATTATCAGCAGAGTAAGCAGGGAATCCCCCCGATTGGGCAAAGGTATCTGGAATAGCTCCCGTCAATAAAGCGGCTACCAGAACAGTTAAATACATAGTTTGAATTTGTCGCATGACAGGCACTCCGTTGCCCGGTTTCCTCAATAGTACGCCTGCGCCGGACGTTTTCCCTTATTCTCGCACTTTCACCTTTTCGCCTATTTGGCGAAGAGATTTAGAACCGCCGGGCTCGTTCCCTGAACCCGGGGTAGCGTCTTTACCTGCTGAACAGTGCATCGAGACAAATTTGCGACCAGGTTTCAAACTGATCCCGCTCGGATAAAAGTTCTTCAGGTGACGAGAACCCCGCTTCTAGCATCGACGCTTCTTTAGGGGAAACTTTGGCTTGATCCAATTTAAACAGATGCACAATACCCAAATGAACCTTACCAACCTCCGAGTTGTCATCGTTTAACATTCCTACGCATTCGTCCTGGTGTCCCCCAATTATCATTACTTCTTCGTCAATCTCACGCTGCATCCCTTCCAGGTAAGCGTGATTATCGCCATCTTTATCAAGCGTACAGATATGCCCACCCACGCCGATTGAGCGTTTGCTGTGTAATCGAGATTCCCCTTGAGCGGTCCCGCGGCGGTAATTGAAGATGTTTCCCTCGTGGACAAAAATGCAATACGGGATCAACTGTTTGAAGCTGGTGTCTTCTTCCATCACATCGCGCGGTCTGTAAGAAGTGTGCATCGGATCGAGCAGCGTTTTCATGTACGGATCGATATTCTCCTGAAACCCCTGGAAATATCCGATTTCGTGAAATAGAAGCGTCGGCACAACAAGAACTTGTTCAACGGTGGTCGTTTTTTCTGGTGAAGTCTGCTCAGTCATGGGAATCCCTTCAAAGAAGCTGCTTGATTTGAAAATAATGGTCTTGCGAGAGTCGAACTATAACATCTTGCAATGTATTATTCGAATCAACTGGTAGGTCAGGCTTTCCAGCCTGACAAAAGAACTTTTCAGTAGGCAGTAGGGTGCGTCGTGACGCACCTTGTAACAGGCATGCCTCATTTGGTGCGTTGCAACGCACCCTACGATGAGGATTTTATTGAACAAGACACCCAAACATGCAACCATATAAAATTGTCATTGGACTAGAAGTCCACACGCAACTTCTGACAAAAACAAAACTGTTCAGCGGCTGTGTGAATCGCTTTAACCCCGATGCCCCGAATACGCAAACCGATCCCGTTACCATTGGTTTGCCGGGAACGCTGCCGGTAATGAATCGTAAAGCGTTTCTGCTTTCAGTACGAACCGCGATGGCACTCAACTGTGAAATCGCCAGACAGACCAAATGGGATCGCAAACAGTATTTTTATCCTGACTTGCCGAAAGGGTATCAAATCAGTCAGTTCGATTTGCCATTCAGTCACGATGGCTATCTCGATATCGATACGGATCTATCTGATGAAACCAAACGGGTTCGCATCAATCGAGCGCATCTGGAAGAAGACGCCGGCAAGAACATGCACGATGAATCGGGACGGGGCGGAGACAGCCTTGTCGATTTGAACCGCGCAGGCACGCCGCTGCTGGAAATTGTTTCTGAACCTGATTTGAATTCTGCCTACGAAGCGCGCCGCTATCTGGAAGAGATGCGGCTCCTGCTAACGTATATCGGTGTTTCCGATTGCAACATGCAGGAAGGATCGCTGCGATGTGATGCGAATGTGAATCTGCATATCACCAACGAGGCAGGCGAAACTGTTGCTACGCCGATTGTTGAAATCAAAAACATGAACAGCATTCGTGGTGTCGAAGCAGCGATTTCTTATGAGGTAAAACGGCAATACAAGCATTGGCAAAAAACGGGGGAGCGAATCGAAAATACTCCCAAACAAACACGCGGCTGGGATGCAGATAAAGGAACAACTTTCGCACAACGGGGCAAAGAAGAAGCTTCCGATTATCGTTACTTCCCCGATCCCGATCTTGTGCCGGTAACTGTCAGCGAAGATTTGATTGCAGAAATCCAGGCAGAATTAGGGGAACTTCCGCAGGCTAAAAATGCTCGCTTCCAAAAAGAGTACCAGCTTTCCGCCTACGATGCCGGGGTGATTATCGAACAGGGACAACTCTTCGCCGATTACTTTGAAACGGTCGTCCAAACAAGTAGCGATGCCAAACTGGCCGCCAACTGGGTCACGCAGGAAGTGCTCCGCGAACTCAACGAACGTGAACTGACGATTGATCAATTTTTCATCGCCGCATCGGTTTTGGGAACGATCCTCAAGCGAATTGTTGACAAAGCTATTGCGAACAAAGGGGCACGAGAAATCTTTGCGCACCTGTGTGAAAGCCCCGAGACAATCGCGGCTGAAGCAGATATTGATCGACTAATCAAAGAGAAGGGTCTTGAGCTGATCACCGATACCGGGGCGTTGGAAGGAATTATCGATGCGGTGATTGATCGCAATGAAAAAGTCGTCGCAGATGTCCAAGGCGGCAAAGAACAAGCCGTCGGTCCGCTCATCGGGCAGGTGATGAAAGAGTTAAAAGGAGCAGACCCCAAAACCGTAAGAGCAATGCTGATCGAAAGAATCCTCGCCCGCTGAAACATCGCCCCCAATTCTCTTAAAATATCCTGCCACTTTTGAGCAGCATTTCGTTGATAAGTG
>JAJRTM010000062.1 GCA_024278285.1 Planctomycetota bacterium | reverse complement strand
GCCGGCTGCGAACCGGTTGCGACAATCGCGGTTTCAAAATTCAATTTCTTGGTCGTACCATCTTTGCAGGCAAGCTGCATTGTGTTGGAATCCAGGAATGTACCTCGTGCTTCGATCAGTTCCACTTTTCGAGATTTGCATAACCCACTGATTCCGCCTGTGAGCTGTCCGATAACTTTATCTTTGAAGCCGCGCAGTTTATCGATGTCGATTTTGGGTGGTTCAAAAGTAACGCCCCATTCTTCGGCTTCTTTTGCTTCATTTAGTAGCTTCGCGACATGAAGTAACGCTTTGGAAGGGATACAACCACGATTCAGACAAACGCCGCCCGGTGCAACGTCGTCGCTGACCAGAATGACTTTCTTCCCCTTATCCGCCGCTTCAAATGCAGCCGGGTAACCGCCGGGACCAGCGCCCAGAACAACAACTTCCGCTTGTAATGTTTCCATCAGAGAAAATCAGTTCTTTCAAAATGAATTCTATTTTATCAGTAGTAGCCCATCAGTAGGTCAGGCTTGTTAGTATCGTCGAAGAATTACTGCCATATCTATGGGCCGTAGGATGGCGTGCTTGCACCCATCAAATGTGGTCTCCAGCTTCATTGGTTTCATGCCGGTGAATCCCTCGCTGCATCATAATAGTTCTAACTCTTTTCTATTAAGGAACGCAATCCGGCACACGAAGATGGGTGCAAGCACGCCATCCTACGTAAAACGAACACAGATGTGATAGTTATTGTTTGGCTGATACTTAACATTCCGAGAGTAACGTAAACGGATCGGAAAGTAGGGCAGAAAGTTTGACGATAAACCGTGCCGCATCGGCTCCGTTGACGACACGATGATCGTACGATAAAGACAACGGCAACATCAGTCGTTCTTCTAACTCACCATCGATCAGTTTGAGTTCCTTCTGTCCGCGAGACATTCCCAGAATTGCGACTTCCGGGTAACTGACAATCGGCGTGAAGCCGGTTCCGCCGATGCCTCCCAGGTTTGTAATCGTGAACGTGCCACCTTTCATGTTCTCCATCGATAACTTGCGATCACGAGCAGCGACCGCCAGTTCAACAACTTCCGAAGCAATTTCCAGCAACGATTTCTGGTCCGCATCTCGCACGACTGGAACCACCAGGCCGTTTTCGGTATCGACTGCAATTCCGATGTGAAAATAATCCTTGTAAACAATTTCCATTGTTTCAGGATCAAGGCTGGAATTGAATTTCGGAAACGCTTTGAGTGCCGTCACTGCAGCTTTAATCGCGATTGCAGTCATCGTCACCTTCGGACCATTTTTACCTGTTCCCTGCAGAAACTGTTTGCGAGCCAGTTCGATGTCGGTAATATCAGCCAGATCCTGCTGAGTCACATGCGGGATCACATTCCAGGATCGCGTTAAATGTTCTGCAGCCATCTTGCCAATTTTGTTGAGCCGTTCTCGACGTGTCGCCCCGAACTCTGAAAAATCAGGAAGCGGCGGTGCAGCAACTGGTCCGCCGGAGGATGCAGGAGCAGTCAGTTTTTGTTTGACGTAATTCTGCACATCTTCTTGAGTAATTCGTCCGCCCGGTCCGCTCCCTTTGACATCGTAAAGATCAACTCCTAAATCTCGAGCCATTCTGCGAGTTGCGGGACCAGCCGGTGCGGGGGCGCGATCTTCGTTGGATTGTTGTGTCGCAGCAACAGAAGAAGACGCAACTGCTGAGGGGGCTTCGACAGGTTTGGAGGCTGCCTTTTCTTGTTTTGCAGCAGTCGGTGCTGGTTCAGTTTCAGGCTTTTCTTCTGCAGCCGGGGCGGTATCCGGTGCTTTCTCAGCGGGAGCTTCAACCGGGGCATCCGTATCGATTGTTAAAATGGTTGCGCCAATTGAAATCGTATCGCCCGGCGAGACATGCACCTTGGCGACACGCCCTGCATACGGGCATTCGATTTCCGCCAATGCTTTTTCAGTTTCAACTTCAGCCACAATTTGATTGGCTGTAATGATATCGCCTTCAGAAACGAGAATCTCTGCCACATCGGCCGATTCAACACCTTCTGAAACTTCGGGAAGTTTGAATTCAATAGACATCCGAGGATTTTCTTCAATTAAAAAGTTCGTTGGTCAGACTTTCCAGCCTGACTCATTACCGGCGGCTAGCGCCTCGCCGCGTCTTATAATTTGTGGTAGAAAAATTTAGCGGCAAGGCGCTAGCCGCCGGTTAGTATCTAAAGGTAAACCTTCTGGAAACCTTTTTTGTCAGGCTGGAAAGCCTGACCTATCTTTTATGCTCCTAGTGGATCGACCTTTTCGGGATCGATCTTCAGATCTCTTAACGCTTGTGTCAAAACAGATCGCGAAAGATGCCCGTCATCGACAAGCCCGACCAAAGTTGTGTAGACGACGAAAGAGGCATCGATTTCAAAATGATGCCGCAGTGCTTCGCGAGTATCGCTGCGACCGAATCCGTCTGTTCCGAGTGTAATGTAAGTGCCGGAAATCCAGTCACGAATCTGATCGGGAACCAGACGGACATTATCACTGGAAGCGATAATCGGCCCATCAATTCCCTTTAACGCCTCTTCCAGATACGTTGTGCGAGGCGTCTCATCAGGGTGAAGCCTGTTCCAACGCTGGGTTGCCCTCGCTT
>JAJRTM010000729.1 GCA_024278285.1 Planctomycetota bacterium | reverse complement strand
TATAATGGCCCAGAAGATGTCTTCGACCACTGCCTGTTCGTCGCCTGTGCCAACATCGGGGAGCATTTTGAGAAGTTGCTCTCGTTCTCTGGCAGTCGGAAATCGTGAGACCGAACAGAGATAAATCTGATCAATCAAAGTTGCATCCGACATCCCCTGCTTTCGCAATTTGACCAACTGACTGGCTCGACTTTTTTCATCACTCAGTTTGTCGTTAATTGTTTTGCCATTGGAAATATGCAGCACCTGCACGGTGCTTGGTTCGTTCGAGCGTTCGCATTCGCAAACGATGTTTCTTGGGTTTCGTCCAAACGAAGAAAGAAAATAATTTTCAACTGCGGAATCGTAAAGTTGAACCGCGCGGGTGCCTATCGGGTAGAAGTCTGTCTTTTGTCGATCTGCACCGGGGTAAGCGATGAATTCAAATTTTGTGGGAACTTGTGATACTTGCACAATCGCATCGTGCAAAACTTCCGCCATCATTCGTTTGGGGTAGTACCGCGAATAGAACCGTTTCTCATTCGCATTGCCCGGCAGCGGCTGGCTGGTTCGTTGATACGCATTCGATCGCAAAATTTCTTTCATCAGCGACTTCAAATCGAATTTCTGTTTAACAAGATGATCCGCACACGCCTGTAGTAATTCCTCATTAGAAGCCGGGTTGGAAACTCGCATATCATCAACAGCTTCGACCAATCCGATGCCGAAATATTTCGCCCAGATGCGATTCGAAATCGAACGAGCAAAGTACGGATTTTCCGGCGAGGTGAGCCAGTTTGCCAGCGAGATTCGTCGATCAGTCGGGTCTTCCAACGCCAGTGGTTTTTGATCCAGCGGTGCAGGAGGCTGCGGTTTACCGGTGCGCGGCTGAACAATATCACCCACTTCTGAAACATACAACGTACGCAATCCGTCGCCGTTTCGTGTTTCGCCTCCCCAGCCTTTCGCTTTCACTCGCGCGAACAGATTCGCCATGCCGTAATATTGGTCGTTCGTCCATTTTTCCAGCGGATGATTGTGGCACTTCGCACAACCAATCGAAAGTCCCAAAAACGCCTGGCAGACATTTTCTGTCATATCTTCCGGCGTCTGATGAAGGGCGTAAAAGTTGGTCGCACCGTTCTCGTAACTGTTTCCCGTTGCGGTCACAATTTCTCGCACCATTTTATCCCACGGCGTGTTCTTCTTCAGGTGAGCATGCAGCCAATCGTAATACGCTTTAACCGCCTTGGGGCGAAGCAGCGTGCCGTTGATCATCATGACATCGGAAAACTGATAGCTCCAGTAATCAACAAAATCGTCGCTGCTTAATAGCTGATCGATCAGCAGATCTCGCTTTTCTTTTCGCGAGTCTGTCATAAATTGTCGAACTTCCGATTCCTCGGGCAAGCGACCAACTGTATCGATATAAACGCGACGCACAAAAACCTGATCGGAACAGGCGGCCGAAGCTGGCAGGTTGAGCCGCTTCAATTGATGATCGATCATTTCGTCAATAAAGCCACGCGGCTTGCGGGTTTCGATCAACTTCGCCGATTCTTTTCCCGGATCGATCACCGGATAAGGAACGGTAATGCGGGCAATAGCAATCTGGCTAGAATACCACGCCATAATCGCCCCTTCTCCCGAACCGATCACCGTTACCTTGCCCGTTTCATCAACCGTGCAAACAGCTTCATTCGTGGAAGTCCACTTCACATGTTTTGTTGCATCAAGAAAGTGAGAATCGGAAAAGTGAGCCTGCACAACCATCTGCTGCGTTTTGTCTTTTTGTTGAATCGAACGTTTGGGGAAAATACTGATCGAATTCACGTCCGGTTCGTTAGCTTGAGGCCCGGCTGCTCCTGAAGAAATCCAGCGGGCGAGAAGTTGATATTCAGGCGAATCGGTTTCAAATCGAATCCCGCCTTTATGAGGCATTCCGCCAGAAGGTTTCGCAAGAACAAGACTGCGACCGGGATCAGCAAATTCGATCCGCCTGCCTCGATCCTGCTTCAGCATGTTAAAGTAATCTGCATCCGGGTCGTATCCAAGCAGCGATAACCGAAAGCCCCCTTTACCCGCGAGCGCCCCATGACACGCCCCGGAATTGCACCTCGTTTTACTGAGGATCGGCAATACATCATGACGAAAAGAAAGAGGCGATTGTTTATCGAAGCCAACCACTTTCACGGCAAGCGTTGTCGATTCTTTTCCGACCTGGACAACAATTTTTGTTTCGCCATTCGATTTCGGTGTAAGCAGACCACTGGCAGAAACTTCCACAATGTTCGACTTTTCCGATTTCCACTGAACGCCATCCGTAATCTGCGAACCGGTCTCTTTCCCTTTGTCATGAGAGACAATTTTTTGAACCAGCAACTGCTGCGAAGCCATCGGACCACTCAGCGTGACAGAAGAGGGCAACAGCACAACTTCTGCCAACGAAACAGAATTCAACAGAAAGAGAAACAGCAATGTCATTGTAAAAAGTTTTTTATGTTTCATCATAAATGCCATTCTGCTGGAAGGGGCGTTGTCATACATCAGATTAAGTTACTGATACATATAAGAGAAATACCAGTAAATTTCAATGCCCCATGACGATCATTCGAACAATCGTCTTGCGGGTTTTATCATCGAGACTCTACTTTGCAGCAGTGATATCAGGGGCTCATCAATCGCCCTAAAAACAGGACACTGCCCGTTGCTTTATCTCGAATGAGAAACAGAAACGGATGATCCGCACGAAACTCGGGTGAATTTAGTCCTCCCCCACCAAATCCGCCACTGATGGCAAGGCAAGCAAGATGCCTTCCATCATATTCCAATCTATATTCAATTCTCTTTTGGAATATGAAGCGTTAAGGCTGGTGAGGCAAAAGAGATTTCCTCTTCTTCGAATTTATCTGTCATTTTTATGGTTATCCCTTCACTGAACGCCAGGAATTTCCAGTAGTCTGGGGGGTGATACCAATAGGAGATGAAAATACCAATTGAATTTTCATTGACATCACGAAGAAAGACACGCGGCGGGTACTCTTCTGACATTCCTTCGTGGTTTTTTAGTATTTCACGTAAAATTTCCAGCGCTCGTTTTATTTTCTCAGACGGAGTATCAGATGGTAATTCAATCGTGACCGCATGTCGTATGAAAGGACGGCGAGAAATGTTCTCTATTTCTATTCTTGCCATTTCTTCGTTGGGAATAAATACCAGATGCCCGGTAAGTAAGCGGATTTTTGTGGAACGCAGGCCGATATCTTCGACAAATCCATCGAACCCTTTTGTGACGATACGCTCGCCAACCCGGTATGGTTTATCCAACATGATCATCATGCTGCCCAGAATGCTTTTTAATGAATCTTGGGCAGCTAACGCGATTGCAAATCCACTGACTCCTGCTCCGGTGAGTAGTGTCGTTAACGGAACACCAAATTGTCGCCCCCCCTCCAGCAGAACAATCGAAGCCCCAATAATACTGAGAACACGGCAGGTGAGCCGGACCAATTGAGCATCCAACCCTGCAGGCTGTACCCAGGGGGTTGCAATGATCAGTTCGGCCAATCGACTGCCAACACTGACGACCAATACCATCAGGGCAAAGAGAAAAATCAGGTGAAAAACGAAGGTGATATAAAGGACCAGATTCCCATAAAGATGTAATTGTTCAACAACAAAATAATTTGCCGCTAATGGAACAAGCATTGCAGCGAGGGGAAAAATAAGCGTCACTAAATAACGCGTGAGATTTGACCGTAGCTTTTTCGTCCTCAAGCGACCAAACAAATAGATAGATAACATCACAACCAGAGAGAGGATTAATGTCAGTAACAACCCGGTCCATTGCCAGATCGCCTGTCCAAACCAGCGGGTTCTCGCCCAGGTAGGAATTAATTTACTGGAGATCATCCACCCCGGTTCTGAGACAAATAAGTTATAAAACCCCGGAGTAACCGTAGGCCGGTCTTTGTATTCATGACGTTTAATCAGTTCGTAGAAATCTATTGCCTGATCAATGGTCGAAGCACTGAATAGAAACTCTCCTTCTCGCGGGCCTTCTTTGATTTTGACAATTGTTATTTCCGTATGAGGAATCATCCACTTTGAAATTTTATCCTCAACAACTTTATCTGCGTCAGGCCAATCATATTCCGGTGGCAATTCAATCCGGTCAAGAACTTCTTTCAGGCAGACAGCAGCTTCTTTAGACAGACTTGTTCGCACTGCAGGTGTTATTTCGCTTAAATCCATGCAACGAAATATCTGCCTTCGAATGGCAACAAATTCTGCATGTGTAATCTTTGAAGCCTCTTTGTTTTTCACTATTTCAAACGTCTGATGCATCATCGAAAGGAAACTTTGTAAAGTTGCTTTCGGACTGGATGTATCGGTAGATTCCAAAGGGTGAATGCTGTCACCGGCATCAACAGACGAAGTGCTGCCGAGCAGCACTATTGTGTGCAGCAGCGGTATAACAAACAACAACAAGAGACGTTGCCATTTCAGGAAAAATAGATCGGACATAAGAAATCGTTCACAAATGAAACAGACATACCGGAATTTAATAACATCTTCTATAATGGCTGAAGATGATAGCTTCCTGTTTCTGTACTACAGATGCAAGTGTTAAGGTCTAAGCTGTGGCGTTCAACGATGGGAAAAAGTTTTTGTCAGAATAATTCTGTTTTTGTTTGAGAAGGTACCTCAATAGTATTTAGTTGACCGCAGCGGTGGTACTTTTTTCGGCGTGGGTAATTTGGCTCTGCTTGCCTGTGATGGTTAGATCAATTCAGAGATCACCTCGCCATGATCGATCGCAATATTCGGGCGACCGGTGTGGTCGTTGAAATAGATTTCTGGATTGATTCCCAGTACGTGGAAGATGGTGTGATGAATATCGCCGGGACGTAGTGGGCGGGAGGCCGGTTTTTCTCCCAGACGGTTACTGGAGCCAATAACCTGTCCCCCTTTTAATCCGCCGCCACCGATCAGAACAGACAACACATTCCCCCAATGATCTCTTCCAGGAGTTCCCTTACTCAGTGGAGGTCCGCCGTTGCCGCCGTTGTTCATTTTGGGGGATCGTCCAAATTCGCCCATCACAAGAACAAGAACGTCATCCGATAACCCGCGTTGATCCAGATCGGTAAACAACGCAGAGACCGCTTGATCAACTTTGGGTAAATGTCTTTCCATTGTTGCCTGATGATCCCAATGGCTATCCCATCCCCCGAAGTGGCAGGTCACAAATGTGGTGCCCGCTTCCACTAACCGGCGGGCAAGTAGCGTGCTTTGCCCCCAACTGTTGCGACCGTATCGATCCCGCAACTCCGGCGATTCCTGTTCGATATCAAACGCAATCCGCGCTTGATCGCCCGTGACCAATTCAAACGCCTGCTGTTCAAATTCATCCAGTGCAGCGAATTCTTGGGAGACTTCTGCATATCGACGCAGGCCATCGAAATGTTTCTGCAAAGATCGCCTGTCTTCCAAACGAGAGACGGTTAGATTCTTGGGGAGTGTCAAATTATTGACACTGAATTTTGCAGCGTTGGGGTCACCGCCTGTATTGAATGGGTCGTACTGATTGC
>JAJRTM010000061.1 GCA_024278285.1 Planctomycetota bacterium | reverse complement strand
TTATGTGGTGGCATCATCTTCTGGAGTATCGCTTCTTTACGTTCTGCCGGATATCGTCTCATGTTTTCTCCTTTTACCCCCTCCTCAAAGTTAAGTATAATATTTCACTCGAGGCGACAACTATCCTGACAATGGGGGTGTATTACCACGACTGAATCCCCGAACTGGTTGTTCTCATCTGTTATGTTGAAGAACTCATCCCAAGAGTTCTGTTGGAGATTGTATCGTGAATAGAGCACTTCTTGATCTGTACCTGTATCCCCAGTGACATGGATGATATCCCTTTCAGCTGCTATTTGAAGCCGACTGGTTTGAGAGTAAGTTTCTGAGAACCGAGAAGAATTTTGTGGTGTACTCCAATTTTCTCCACCATCCGTGCTGCGACACAGTTGAATATCATTTCCATTTCTGAAAGCTACATGCAATTCCTCAATACCATTTCGGACGTGCGAAGATATTGCCGGTCGAACCAGACCGGAGATATTTGTGAAAACAACCGACCTGCTAAGAAGGTGACCGCTTACTCCGATAACTGAATGAACAATTGACTGAGATGAGTCATAAACGATATGTATCCCAAATTCGTTTGCGATCATGTCGAAGTTGTGATGCTCCTGCGTGAATGTTACTGGAACAGGGAAACTAAAACTTGTAGGTACCGGAGTTTGAGCCCGAAGTGTTGTACACAAAACCATTAACGAAAGAACTAATAGAAAGAGTATAAATACCTCATAGATTCTTTATTGATGAACAGTTTAGTGAACATGTATGACCTTTTTCGTAATCATTTTAGAACCTGCTTGCAGCCGTAAGAAGTACACCCCTGGCTGCATTGAGTTAATTGTCCAAAGGATGGAATTGTATCCTTTTTCCAGCGAGCCAAGGTATAGCGTCTTGACATGGCATCCGGTTAGTGTATAAATGTCTAGAGATGACTCATGAGATGATTTATCTGCAATGATTATAATGTTGCCAACGGAAACGATGGGATTGGGATATAATTCCATTGTAATATTTCTAGTATAAGGTAAATATCCAACATTAACCGGTTTTTTAAAGGAATATATTTCCGAAAAACTACCCAGTTTTTCAAATCGTTGTTGGGCAATTATTAAATCTTTTATCCCATCTTCGTTTACGTCAAAAAGTCTAACTCCAATTTCATTTGTAAATGCTTTCATCCACATTAATTTATAATCATCGTCACTCATGGGTTTCAATATCAGCACTACCCCTCCCAAATGAACGACCAACTCATCCTTTCCATCACCGTCCACATCGCCTGTTACGAGACCACGTTTTAGTGCCCCAATACCTTTGATTTCAATCCAGAGGCTTACTTCGTAATCGTTGTCGCCAATGGTTTCATAGACAGCAACGTTTACCAATCCACCAAAGAATAAACTGCCCAGAAAACACTCCGGTCTACCATCTCCGTCCAAATCATCTCCTTCGTAGTTGAACCCGGCATTCTGGGCACGCGTTGTATCTATAAATGACCTTGAGTATGTGCTGTCTGATTCACCATTTTCTACGAAGAAAACAAAGCCACCACTCGTCACAGTTGCAAATTCTCCTTTCCTGTCCTTATCAAAGTCACCAACAGCCCAAGAACCCCATACGAATTTTTCATTAAAGTAATCTACATATACATCTCTAAAAGATTTGAGCTTGTGATCGTATTATGATATGATGCAACGTCCTGGATATTGTAGGTCACGATTGCGAAAAACAATTTCATAATACCTATCACCATCGAAATCGTAAAGGCGGGGATCTTGAGCAAACTCATTTTTCCCATATCTCAATACTCTTCGCCTTGAAGGAAGAGCATCATTTTTTGGATTATCATAAACCATTATAGTCCCAAAACTGTCTACACCAATATTTGGAAGATTATCTGGGAAAAACGTTCCCTGAGCGAAGGGGTAGAGCCACTTTCCTGAAAGTCTCTTCACGTTATCCAGAGTATCTTTGCCAGCTTCCCATTTATAGAAGTCTGTCGAAGCGTAAGTCCCATTTAGGAATTTCGCTGCAATGAAATGAACAGAACCATCCTTTGCATGAAAACCAACAGGGACTACGTTTTGAACCCCTGCAGGAATACTCGCAAGCTTTGTAAACATAACCCCAAATCCCGTCGTATCAATCTTCGTCACGTCGATCGTTATGATCTTCTTCGGATGCTTTCCGCCATACGTCCGCGCATCGGCCACAAGCTGCCGGAAGGTCTGCCCGGTGAGCGTGTCCCTGAACTCGAACCATCCATCTCCGATGCTCCTGTACGTAACAGGGGAATGCCAGCGTTGAATGACCTGTTCGATTCGCATCGTGTAATAACTCTCCTCGTCCAGCACGGAAAGCGAAACCGCCGCCAGGAGAAGAGCCAGTATTTTCAGTGTTCGCATGTCGTCGGCTCCGTGTGGAAAAATCTTCGGCGGCAGAATAATCAATAAAAAGGATAGAGTCAAGGTTGTCAATCAACACCGTGTATTCGAAACAGGAGGGCAAATGGTGTTTCCGTGCAAGTTGTAATCGCCGCCGGGCCTGTTGGGAACGGGATGCCGGAGGATGGCGCTGTTGCGGATC
>JAJRTM010000728.1 GCA_024278285.1 Planctomycetota bacterium | reverse complement strand
TAACTATTCAGTGATGCCGCAGGGTGCGCTACCCGCGGACTACGATGGGAAGTGGATCCTCCTATTTCTGCGGTGATCCGCAATAGCGGACCCTACAAACAATCCCCAATTCCAGCCCAAACCAAATACCACTGAATAGTTACCAGAGTGCAAAGCCGTCTGTGCTACTAACGTGAAAAGTTTACGAAGCTTGCGCAAATTATCCCAAAACGAGAGCACCACTAAATAGTTTAAAAATGGATCAGAAACCATGCCTGAAATTGATTCGCGATAATTCACGTTTATTCGCGGTTCGATACCTTCCGATCAAGCAGACCTGTTGACGCAGTCGCCTTCGGCTTGCCGTTAAACAATTTTCTTCTTTTTTCGTTTCTTTCGTGGTTATTTACGAGAACTTCTATTCATTCAAATTAAAAGTTTGAACGGAGGGTAGACATTCTTGTCTGCCTAGAATACGGGATGCTTAAACGCGACAGACTCCGAATGTCTGTGCTCCGTTTTGAATTGACCACGAAAGAAACGAAAAACACGAAAACAGAAAATGCCAAAGACCTTTTTTTATCTCTCTGCGGTTCTCTGCGAACTCTGCGGTAACACTTATTTGGTTCCGGCTATGCCGGGTTAGGAAAATTACCTGCAAACGTAGACGGTTTTGGAAAATCGTCTTACGGGGTACTCTCTTCCGGTTAACCTGGCGATGTTCAACTAGCCTTACCAGACCGAGACTGGCCTGTAGCGGACAAGCTCTTTTTATTCAGGCGATTTCAGATGAAAATCGATCACCAACGGCAGGTGGTCTGAAGCAACGTGGCTTAATTGTCTGCGGACGATGCGGGTTTCGTGGATCTCGAAATTTCCTTTGATGAATGCTTTATCGAGAGCACCCATTGGCATGTAGGCGGGGAAGGAACGAAACCGTGAAGGTGGTCGGGTAATTTGAGTGAAGCCTCGTGGTTCAAATTGCCCTTTGCTCAACTGGTTTCGCCAATCGTTGAAATCGCCTACGATCATCGTTGGTAGTTGTTCCTGCTGTTGAAACTGTTTCTGCAAAAAAAGATGTGCGACCTGATTCTGCCGCTGTTTTTCCGCCAGGCCTAAATGCCAGTTAACCAGTGCAAATTCCCCTTCAGGCGAATCGATCACTGCAACCTGTGCTCCCCGTTTTTTGCGATGAACCAACTTCAGGCAAACATGCGAAATCGACCGGAAGGGAAATCGGGAAAGGATGTAGTTGCCGTAGCCACCAGCTTTGACCTTATGATTCCATTGAAAATCAGCCGCAGGATAGCCGAAATACTCTTGAAGTAAATCGGGCTGATGATCGAACTTAGAACGTTTCACATGATGATCAACTTCCTGCAGGCAGATGATGTCCGGGTTTTCATGCTCGATGACATCGATAATTCGTTGCAATTTATACCGGCGATCTCTGCCGCCGATTCCTTTGTGAATGTTGTAGCTTAATAGTCTCATAGCAGGCATTTATTACTGTTTTATTTTCAGACGATTAATGATCCAGACCAAACAGCTTTTCCAGCCAGGGTACGGCTCGTTTGGGACGGAAGCAATGTTCCTGTACATCGACGTTTGCGTAGGAAAAATATTCTTGGGGTGTCAGGCCTTCTGGAAGTGGTTTGAAATCGTACAGGCGAGACTGGGGAGCGATATATTTTGTGTATTGGTAAACTTTCATGTTATTTTCGACACCATTCAATTGATAAGCAGCTCGAATTTTTTCCAGTTGGTTGGCCCTGCCCCCTTCAGTAAACAGAAGTGGACGTGGTGCAATCGATGCTTCCAGATCGGTTGCGTCGTACCATTGATACATACCGGGAACAAGATGATGTGGAGGAGACATCAGCCCATTCTGAGCAATCGAACGTTCGATCCAATTACAGCAAAAGTCATTATGAATGACTGCTTTGACAAGATCAGGATAAAGCACTCCCAGGATATCCGCGGGAATTGCCCCAAGCGAATGACCGCAAACCGCGATCCGTTTTTTATCAACTATTTTTTGCCCGCTAACCCATTCCAGAATTTTTGCTTTTTGGAATGAAGAAATACCAACGTAGCTGCGTCCCAGCCAAATTGCGTTCAGAGAAACATCCGAGCGATTTCGAATATCGCTGTCGGTATCGTTGGTCGCCGGGTTTGCTACCGCGACACCAATCATTCCCCGCTTGGCAAAATGCAATGCCATGCGGTTGTCCTGCCATTTCCAGTCAGTTCTGTTTTTAATATTGTTCTTTGCTTTTTTGCCAACTTCAGGAAGTCCCACTACGCTTTCAAGGCTCCAGCGAGAACCGGGGAAACACATTACTGCAGGCGCGGGAGATTGCGGACTGACTCCATCAGGAATAACGAGCATGAACGGGACAACACAATACGGTTCAGGATAGGATTCCCATTTTTGAATCTGGTATCCATTTTTTTTGCGAATCCAAAGCCGTTTGGGAGGTGGTTGGTCGGCAGCATCCGGAAATGCCATTAGTTCGAGCAGCTTTTTTCGGAGAGCTTTCTGCCAAGACTCAAAAGCATCTGCCTTCATGTTCGGATTGAAAGCGAGTTTCGGTGGATTATTCTTCATAAACTGTTGAAGGAACCCTGCCGTATCGATAAAGCGACCATCTTGCCGATCACTCGAAAACACCTTACGCACCTCGGGCGAGTGGTGTTTAACTTCCGCAACGAGGCAATCGGGCGACTGGACGACCGAAGCAACTGCGGCTCCGATGCCAATTGCTCCGAGAAAATCGCGTCGCTTAATCGAAGAGACTTTGATTTCTGCCGATGAAAAGGCCTCAGTCATATCGCATTACCTTCAGAACCCTGAACCATGAAACCAATCACTTTGAGCGTTGCCTAACTTCCTGCACACTCCCAACATCTCTTGCGTTGTATTATAGCAATTTCTGGTATTCCAACTACCTTCTCGAATCAAGTCTTCAT
>JAJRTM010000727.1 GCA_024278285.1 Planctomycetota bacterium | reverse complement strand
CCTGGTCTTGGTAAAGAAGTCTGGAACAACTGATTCGGAGTCGACAGCATGTCGAGACCGTGGACAAAATGGGTTATCGTTGGCATCTTCGCGTTATCAACGAATGCGTTTCTTTTGCTTCAAGCTCAGGATAAGCCTGCTGGGGCGGATAATACGGAGGATTCTCCGTTAGCCGTTGAACCAACGACTCCCGAGGAGCAGTTTGAAGCAGCCATTCTGATGACAGAACTAGGGCGATTCGACTTGGCGAAGAAATATATCCAGCGGCTTGTGGATGACAAGCTGTCCGATAAAGAACTTCTTTCCATTCGAGATCGTTTTGGAACCGTCGAGTTGTTTCGGCTTTCAAGAACGAAGCAGTTGCAACCCGCTTCGCAGACATTATTGAACATGGTCACAGAGGCTTCTCGCAAAAATGCAAGCGACCCGGCTCGTATTGATCGTATCCTGGCTGATCTGGATAAGTCACCCCGCGAACGAGAGATGGCGATATTGGAATTGAAAAATATCGGCATCGCTGCGATGCCCCGGCTCATTCAGCATTTGGGGAATCCGGACAGCGAACAAGATCAAGATCGCCTTGTTTATATAATGACAAAAATGGGAAGGCCAGTTCTTCCGGCTTTGTTTGGAGCACTTGATTCTCGCCAGCCGATGCTGCAAACAAGTGTTCTGGAAGTGATCGGTTTTCTGGCCCAGTCAGATATGGTTGAGCCGCTTTGGTATTTCGCCTTTGGTGAGCAGGAACCTCCTGCAGTTCGGGCAGCCGCTCGGGTGGCATTGGCTCGCATTCTGTTTGGAACCGCAGAAAAAACAAAATACATTACTGCACATGGTTCGCAGGATCGTATTATGAATTCGGCGTTTGCTTATTTGGGAAACAAAAAAACGTGGCCGACCGATGATGCAGGCCGCGTTACTTTATGGAAGTGGGATTCCGCACAAGCAACGGTGAAGTCTTTTTCTGTCACCCCGGTTTCAGCCAGCATCGACTCGGCAGTGAAGTATGCTTCGGAAGCGTTGAGGATGCCTGGTGAGAAAAAAGAAGTTCAAGCATTGTTTCTTTCCGCAGTTTTGGCAGATGCAACTTATCGTGCCGGTTGGAAGGAATCGATGCCCACAGGGCCAGGGACATCGTTCAATCTGGCATTGACATCGGGATTGCCTGTTTTGAATCGCTCGGTTGAAATTTCGTTGGAAGCTGGACAGATCCGTGCAGCCGAAGCAGCACTGGCGGCGATGTCATTGGTTGGAAACGACAACCTTTTGAAAACAACTCCCGATGATGCTTCTGTTTTTATTCGAGGCTTGAATCATCCCTCTCGTCGTATTCAATTCGCGGCAGCAGTCGGGATTTTACAGTTGGAGCCGGAGCAGAGTTTTCGGTTCGCTGGTCGAGTTGTCGAAATATTGACCCAGGCATTAAACGATGATGGCTCGCGCAAGGTGCTGGTCATTGATCCCAACAATGCGCGAGGAAGTGGAATTTCAACGGCTGTTAGCCAGATGGGATATAATCAGCAGACGGTTTTCACCGGAAAAGAGGGGTTTGAACAAGCAGCCGGTCGCGGGGATATTTCGCTGGTTTTAATCCACTTAAACTGCATTGATTGGGATCTTTCCCAGACCATTGCCAACTTCAGAGCAGACGCCCGCACGGCTGGTCTGCCAATTGTTGTGTACGGTCCAACGTATATGGAAAATGAATTGCTAACGACAGTACAACGAACTTCGCGTTGCATGTATTTGGTTTATTCCGATAAACGAAAAGACGTTGAAAAACAATTGACCTCTTTTCTGACAGCTCAAACTGCTCCGACATTAACGGCTCAGCAACGAGCAGAACGCGCAGAGGCATCTGTGTACTGGCTGGCACAAATTGCCCAGGGAAGCCGGTCAGGTATTTTTGATTTGGCCCCTGCGGCTGAGTCATTGTTTAACGCGATCAGAAATCCTGCACTTGCTTCGGACGCAGTGGCAACATTGGCAAAGATTCCAACGAATGACTCGCAAATGTTTCTGGCTGAAACGGTAGTCGCCTTAAATCAGGTGCCGGAAGTTCGTCAACAGGCTGCTCTTTCACTCGCATTTCATGTGCAAAAACATGGCTTGCTAATTGATAAAGAGTTGATTGTTGACATGAAGACTCTCTGGAAAAACGAGCAGGATCCTGAAGTGCAAACGGCTTTAACTTCGGTCATCGGCAGCCTCAAACCTTCCACTGCAATGACCGAATCCAGAATGCAATCCTTCGCGATCCCTGCGTTACCTGCACAGAATTAACTGAACAGCGACGCGCTCAACTCGTTTCCAAAGAGACGACAGTAATTTCTAGCTTGATGCAAAGCGATTATTGCTCACTCAAACCGGCACATAGAACCCGGTAGAGTCAGCAAACTTTAGCATCTTGGCAAGCCAACGACGTTGCGGCTGGTCGCCACAACCGACACCTGCTTAATCTTTCATCTTGCCAGAACATTGATACTCGCCGTTGAGTGCTTTTTGTTCGATCTTTAGAATTTTATCGACGCGACGTTGATGCCTTTCCTGCGGGGAGTATTTTGCGGAAAGAAACGCTTCAACAATTTCAAACGCAACCGCGGGACCAATGACGCGGGCTCCGATGCACAACACGTTCATGTCGTCATGTTCAACCCCCTGATGAGCCGAGTAGGTATCGTGGCACAAGCTGGCACGTATCCCCGGAATTTTATTCGCAGCCACACTGACTCCCACGCCGCTGCCGCAGACAAGAATCCCCCGTTCGACTTCTCCAGAGATCACCAACTGGCCGACCGCTTCTGCAAAGTCTGGAAAATCGGAAGGCGTTTCATCATGCGAACCACAATCGATCACCGTCAGGTTCATTTCCGATAGTTGCTTGCACACAAGTTCCTTCATCGGAAACCCTGCATGATCTCCCCCAATGGCAACGGTTTTGCACACAGCTTTTTTGGACACGGTTATTTCCTGTTCATGAAAAGTGAAGAGTATTTTCGATTTGCTACAAAGCACTTTATCAGAAATCCTCGGCAAACCCATCACGGCTGGATCATTCTGATAGCCGTAACCAAAAATGATATTCGAAAAATTTGCGCAAGCGTCGTAAATTTTTACCGTTAGTAGTATGAAGAAGAAATTGTTTAACGGCAAACCGAACGCGACTGCGTCAACAGATTTGCTTGATCTGATGGTATCGAACTGCGGGTAAACGTGAATCAGTGGCATGAAAATAAGTGCGTTACGTCACACCTTACTTCTCTGTGCCGGTTTGCATTATCGCAGGATCAAAGGCATACTGGAGAATCGAACAATTTTTCATCTCTCTGTTTTTGAAAGGAAATTGAATATGAAAGAATTCATTCCACGACGTTCGTTTATCAAGGCGGCTGGTCTTGGTCTGGCCGGGCTGGGCATTACGGGTACGGTCAAAGGCGAAAAGGATTTGATTCCCGGTCTGGAAGATGTCAAGCAAACCGCCAACCGAGGGAAGAAGTGGCAGCCCGTTTCCGACCGGAAAATTCGCGTTGGAATTGCAGGATACGGCCTTTGTCGCTTTGGGGCAGCCTTTGGTTTCCAGAACCATCCCAACGTCGAAGTTGTTGCTGTAACTGACCTTTTCCCTGATCGATGTGCAGAGTTGGCCAAAAAATGTGGTTGCAGCAAAACCTATCCATCATTTGAAGAGATGGTCAAGGACGACAAAATTGAGGCGGTCTTTGTCGCTACGGATGCGCCGAGCCATGCGAACCACTGTATCTTGGCGTTGGAGCATGGGAAGCACGTTGCGACGGCGGTACCTGTTTCATTTGGTTCGGTTGAAGATGCCGAGCGGGTCTTCGAGGCTGTCAAAAAAGCCAAGGGACTTAACTACATGATGTTCGAAACCAGCACGTACCATCCCGACTTGTACGCCATGGGGCAACTATACCAAGCTGGTCGATTCGGCAAAGTGATCTACAGCGAAGGGAGATACTTCCACGATAAGTGCGCCCGGCTCGGTTCTCATAAAGATTGGCGAATTGGGATGCCGCCGCAGTGGTATCCGACTCATTCAAACGCTTACTACAACGCTGTGACCAACGGAAGTTTTACCGAAGTATGCTGCATGGGAGTTCCCAGTATCTACCCCGAACTACAGCCGGAAAATAATCGGTACAAGAATCCGTTTGGAACCGAAATCGCATTTTTCCGCACCAGTGAAGGTGGGATGTCACGCATGGGAGTTAGTTGGGACACACCCGGGGGACACCACTACGGCGGTACGATCCGCGGTCAGTTGGGAACGTTTTCGAATCGCTTTGCTGCTGATACCAAAGGGTTCAGCGGCGACACCAAAGGAGTCGATCTGGAAAGGCCGGCGTTGCCTCCCAAGGTATCTTCCGGTGGACATGGCGGTTCCCACGGTCACCTGACCAACGAGTTCATCCTCTCTTTGCTCAAAAATCGCAAGCCGTTGTTTAACGATATCATCATGGCGATGAACATGACCGTCTCCGGGATTGTCGCCCATCAGTCAGCATTGAAAGATGGCGAACTTTTGAAAATCCCTCAATATTCGTAACCCCAATGAAGTGCTTCGCAAAAATGGCAGGATATTTTAGGCGAGCCGGGGGCGTGAACCTGGGCTGGTAAATAACCCGGAGAATGGGGAAATCAGGGTGTTTTCGTGTTGAGAAACTGTTGCGAGAAATAACTGTTTCGTGTGCCACGGCTCTGTGAGCCGTGCTGCGTTGGAGTGAGAATATCTT
>JAJRTM010000726.1 GCA_024278285.1 Planctomycetota bacterium | reverse complement strand
TTTTGTTTATGGCTTTCAGCCAAAGGGGCTTATTTTGATCTCTTCCTGGGGCGATGCCCCAGGCTATGATGGGATTGGCCTTCAGCCAATAAGAAAAAGTATTGAAATTACTGGCACATAGAATCCGGTAGAGTCAGAAAAATTTTAGTAACTATTCAACTTAGACGTAGGGTCCGCTATTGCGGACCACGATGGAAAGTGGATCCCCCCTACGTTGTGCGGTGGTCCGCAATAGCGGACCCTACCAACCACCTAAATTCCTATAAAAACTAAACGTCGCTGAATAGTTACGAATCAGGAAAGATATTTTCATGCGTTACTTATTGAATGTTTTATTTGCGATGAGCCTGATTTTTTTGTTGAGCGAAACAGCCTCGGCACAGTTATTTGGTGAGCGGCAGTTGGGTCGCAATATCAGCCGTCGGCAGCGGGCTTCGATGGATACGGCTGGAACAGTCGATTCAAATCGACGGTTTATTCGTGGACAAAGAAGCAGCGGCGACGTTGTCGGTGTCAACAATGCAGCCACGCAAACATTTGTGGGGAGAGGACAGGCATCGCCAGGGGGGCCGGTCATTTCTTCGGTAACCGGACTGCGGGAACAGCAAACGCGAGCCGTTAATCAACCTCGGCGAGTTTCCAGAAACGGGCGCTACCCGGAACGACTGATAATCAATTTTGATTCACCACTGGCGAAAAGAACATCGTCAATGGCGTTGTCGTCTAATCTGCAATTAGTTATGGAGCAGCGCGGGATTCAGATCGAGGTGTCGGCGGCAACCCATTCAGCGATTTTGCGAGGAGTGGTTTCCTCCGCACATGACCGCGAAATTGCGGAGTTGCTCGTGCTGTTCGAACCCGGGATTGAAAAGGTTGAGAACGCATTGACGATTGAGTAGTTTGCCCTGTTGTTTTCTCTCGAACATCCGGGCGATTCTGTCTGCTCTTTCGTTGCGGTAAAGAGTTCACCGCTTCTTTTTCTTCAGGTGCAAATAAATCCTCGCTGCTGAAACCGATCTCATTCCCCTGCATGTTGCGTTCGACGAATCCGTTTGTCAATGTGATTTCTGATGTTTGCAAACTGTGAGCTGGCTTGATCGATTCTTGCTCGCGGTATTGTACAAACTCGGTTTGCTGAACCGGATAAGTGTTTGATGCCGCTGTCTGCTCCCCAGGATAGGTTTCGTGCGTGGCTGGTAGCAATCGGGAATCTTCAATTAATTTTCTGGCTGCGTCCAGTGAATGCGAATGGGAATCGTTTTTGTTTCTCTTTGCGAGCATCGATTCTGGTTTCTTGATCGGTCCGGGAAGAATGACATTGGTTGGTTCCGAATTCACTTCCGCTCCGTTGGTGCCGATGAATCGAATAATGAGCGAAATCCGCTCCTGATCGCCACCGGCTGCATTCCAGGGAAGCCAGAAATTGTAGGAATGTCCAATTTTCGAGTTGCTGTAATGATCCTGTAGCTTCTCTGCCTTGAAAACATATTTGCGATCAGCCTGCCGATTCGCGACCTCTGCGGTATCATCCCAGGCGTAAACAACGAGTGTTCCATCAACACGGACCGATTTGTCTTTGTTTTCACCATAGAAAATTACTCGCCCGCCAAAGCCGCGTGTGCCCGCTTTTCCAGATTGATGAAGCACCGTATTGGACCAGACTGGTATCACCTGCAAAGGCGTTTCGAACTCTGGTTTCTTCTCGAATTTTGCAAATTCTGTCATCGATTGCAAATTCATGGTGCTGCCACCACTGCAAAACAGAATCAGTATCAACAACCACGCAGTTGCTCTGGGGAATACTTCCTGGTTGATGACGTTCAAATTATATTTTTCGATCAATAATAGTCTCATTGTATCCCTCCCCGTCCATTTTCTGCAGGAACCATTGGCAGCCGGGAGGAAGAATCTGGTGGCTCAGAGTATGTTGCCGCAGGAACCGGAAGCGGTGTGAGTTCGCGTTCTTCGGAGTGTTGTAAATGCTGCTTAGAATGTTGGGGAGGTATTAATTTTCCTGGTTCCTGTAACCGAATTGATTCTGCTCCCGGGTCGTCATCTGGGTAGATCACATCAATTCCTGAATCATCTTTCGGCACGGAAATATCGCCCCCGCCTTCAAGCCAGTTAAAGACATCCGAAGTGACCCACGACATTCGTGATACTTCGAGTTGCTTAATGTACTCTGCTTCGTTCTCATTACGAACAATATGAGGGGTGAGGATAATTAATAATTCTTTGCGAACAGTAGAAGCGCTATCGAAGCGGAAAAGTTTGCCAACAACAGGCAGGCTTCCCAGCCAGGGAACTTGTCGAGTAAACGAAGTATTGCTTGAGGTAATTAAACCACCAATAACAATCGTCTGCCCACTTGCTGCACTGACTGTTGTCTGGGCAGTAATTATATTCACTCTGGGAGACCTGATAATCGAACCTTCTGCAGAAACAGAAACCGGGATCCCTTCCTGTTCCGGACCGACCTCAGATTTCTCTGCATCGATCTCCATTACCACATTGCCATCGGGGCTGATGCGCGGCGTGACCCCCAGAATTAAACCAACATTTTCCATCTGAATATTATTGACTTGACCGATCTGATTAAGCTGTGTCCCCACAATTCTTGGAACACGTTGTCCAACCTGAATGAAGGCGGGTTGATTATCGAGTGTCATTATTTGCGGGCGGCTTAAAATTTCAAGACTTTTCGATTGCTCCAACGCACGCAACAGCACGCTGACATTGGCACTGCTGGCTGAAAGAACCAGGCCACCATAATCGAGATCGCCGTTAACGCGACCCAGGCTGAAGTTGGAAAGTCCCTGTCCGCCGACATTGCCTCGGCCTGCCAACGCTTGCGTACTACCACTATTGCCGAGTGGATTATTATTGAAATCATACCCCGGCGTGTTGGACGCACCGACAATGTTATCTTGTGTTGTTGTTACGACTCCCCCGGGAGTTGATAAACTGGTTGAGCTCGTTGTCGTCAGCAGATCTCCCAGCAGACTGCGATCAAACAACAGTGAATCCTGAAGTCCCAGTTCAATTCCAAATTCATGCAAATTGTCGAGCTGAACTTCTGCAATAATAATCTGAATCATCAC
>JAJRTM010000725.1 GCA_024278285.1 Planctomycetota bacterium | reverse complement strand
CGCCAATCGGGCAACAATCGCCAAATTCGATTCGACTGAAAGAGAACCGTTTTTTCAATTTTCCCGGCCATCACAATTTGATCGATCTTCTGGCGTTTGAACCAGCGAATCGCTCGACCAATTTTTGCAAGTGGCACGGGAGAATATCGATCACAAAGTTCCGGCAGTTTTTCATCTGCCATGCCGATCACGCCCATTCCGTAAACCTTCAATCCCCCCGCACGAGCCGTTTCTGCAAAGACCATCGGAAACCGCCCGGCACCTGCAAGCAGGCCGACTTTATTTCCACGCAGCTTCGCCGGTGGTTGTTCCAGATAGTCTTTCAAAGGAATGATATCAGTCATTTTGATACGGTTATAAGACGTAGGGTGCGTTGTAACGCACCAAATAACATGTGTAAGTAACTCACTCAAAGGGACGTCACGACCCGACGAGATCTACAAAAACATCATGCAGCTTTTTTTTGTTCCTGTTTGTTGGAGATCTGTTTTTCTATCGCTGTGACCTGCTTCTGTAATTTTCTGACGGTCTGTCTCATTTCGGGAAGTTTCATTTGAGCCATCCAAATTCTTTTCTGCTCATCAATCGGCAGCGCCGGCGCACCACCCATCACAGCGCCTTCCGGGATATCTCGAAAGACACCAGCCTTCGCGATCAGCGAACTGTTCTTCCCGACATTGACATGATCCGCAATTCCAACGTGTCCGCCAAACCGGCAGTTCTCACCGGTTGTAATTGAACCTGCAAAACCGACTTGCGAAACCAGAATGTTGTTCGGTCCGATGTCGCAGTTATGAGCCACCATCACCAGGTTATCAATTTTTGTGCCGCGATGAATGATTGTGTTATCGATCATCCCGCGATCAATTGTCGTGCAGGCGCCGATTTCGACATCGTCTTCGATAACGACAACGCCGTAGTGTTGAATTTTGTGATAAGTCCCTTGCGTAAATTCGTAACCGAATCCGTCCGCACCAATGACCGCTCCGGCGTGAATGATCACTCGCTCACCAATTTGACAGCCGCCATAGATAACCGTGTTGGGATGCAAAATAACATTGTTTCCCAGCACAACACTGGGTGCGAGTGAAACGCCGCCATGAATTTCGCAGTTGTCTCCAATCTTACAACCCGCTGCGATACGTGCATAAGGACCAACGGTCACTCCCTGTCCGATCACCGCCGTCTCATCGACAATGGCAGTCGGATCAATTCCTGAAAGATGAAAGTTATGATGCTCTCGGAACCAGGCAAGCAATTCGAAAATTGCAGACTTGGGATCTGCAACTTCAATAAATGTTTTTATGTTTGAAGTGAGACCGGAAATGTCACATTGTTCGGGAAGCAGCACGATGCTGGCAGCGGTCTGTTCCAACTCTTTCACATTGCGACTATCAGAAAGAAAGCTGATTTTTCCTTCGTGGGATTGACTTAACGAGCAGACATCATCCACACTGGCATTTGCATCGCCGTGCAGGGTTCCTGAAAGAAATTCGGCAATCTCAGCGGCAGTTAATCTCATTAAGCCCGTCCTTGACCAATCGTTTTACATGAAAAACTTCCTTGCCTTCCTGGCAAGAGCTGGGTATTTAACAAGTTATGGCGTTTTAATGCAATATCGCTTTGGGAAAGGTGGTCATTAGTGCCGTAGTTCTGTTTGCCTGCGAGCTTTCAACCCAATAAAATAGAGCTGTAAATTGTAAATACTGTAATTTAGAGGGGTTAGCGGTTTTAATGAGTGTTGATCTCTCTGAAGTTGTTTTAATCATCCCTGCCTTGAATGAGCAGGAATCGTTGCCATTGGTGCTCACTGCTTTGCCCGAACTTGGGCGAGTGATCGTTGTTGATAATGCCTCGGAAGATGAAACCGCCACAATCGCTGCAAGCCACGGGGCAGATGTTGTCAGCGAATTACAACGTGGATACGGAGCAGCCTGCCTGGCAGGGTTGGCGTATGTTAAAGCAAACATCCCGCAGTGCAAAATCATCGCCTTCCTGGATGCAGATTTCAGCGATTATCCTGAAATACTGGTCGATCTGGTGCAGCCCATTCAAGATAATAAAGCCGATTTCGTACTCGGTTCGCGATTGACGGGCAAGCTCGAACCGGGCGCGATGCCGATACAGGCACGCTTTGGGAATCACCTGGCGACCTTCTTAATTTGGCTGCTATTGGGTAAAAAGTATTCAGATTTAGGCCCATTTCGCGTCATTCGTCGTGATTCCCTCAATCAACTGAACATGCAGGACCGTAACTTCGGCTGGACGGTCGAAATGCAGATCAAAGCGATTGAACATCGCTTGCGAATTCTGGAAATCCCGGTCCCTTATCGAATCCGCATCGGCACCAGCAAAATCAGCGGCACGGTCAAAGGAACAATTCTGGCTGGTTACAAAATCCTGCTTCTCATTGCCATTTACGGTATCCCCGCCTGTTTTCGTCGGATAACGGGGCGCAATTGAACTTCAGGAATTCTCCAATAGTACGGAGGACAGACATTCCTGTCTGTCCTCATAACGGCTTCATAACAACACATTCGAACTATACAGACAGGAATGTCTGTGCCCCGTACTTTTGATGTGAATATACGCAAACTACGTCCTGTTAAACTGCGTCACTGGCGAAGAAGGGGGATTTTTCTGTTGGTCGCTATCCAATGATTGTTTCTTAGAAAGCAATTTCGTAAAGTGGCAGCAGTAGGGTCCGCTATCCGCGGACCGTTCGGCTTAACAGGCACAGCAATAGGATGTAGCGGGAACCATGCAGCAGAACGAACATAATACTGTCAAAAAAAGCAGACGCCTGAGTTTTGACAAACTGAGCAAAACGTGGTTCAACCTCGTGCATCAGAATAACCTGGTGTATAACACCTGCTGGGAAGACCCGCGACTGGATCATGTTGCACTCGAATTAACGCCTGACGATACCGTCATGGTCATCACATCAGCCGGCTGCAATGCTCTCGATTATGTGATTAAAGGGCCGAAACATGTGCATGCGGTTGATGTCAATTCCCGCCAGAATGCCCTGCTCGAATTGAAACTGGCGGCCATTCGTGAACTCGACTACGAACAGTTCTTTCAGATGTTCGGCGAAGGGCACCTGCCGGATTTCAAAAACATCTACAAAGAAAAACTCGCCCAGCACCTTTCGCATTCTGCCCGCTCGTATTGGGATAAGCGATCAAAAATGTTTTCGGGGCGTGGGTTACGGCCTAGCTTTTATTATTACGGATCATCAGGAACTTTCGCAAGATTGATCAAGTTCTACGTGGATCGCATCAAAAAGCTTCGTCCGGCAGTGAATGAACTACTGGCTTCTAAAACGGTTGAAGAACAAAAAGAAGTTTATGATCGCTACAAACTGGGCGATACTTTATGGACACCGTTCTTG
>JAJRTM010000724.1 GCA_024278285.1 Planctomycetota bacterium | reverse complement strand
TCATCAATGAAGATGATTCCGCGTTGAGCTGTTTCGATATCGAAATCGGCTGCGTGCAACAATTTCAGCAGCAGGTTTTCGACATCTTCGCCCACGTAACCCGCTTCGGTAAGAGTGGTCGCATCGCCGATCGCAAAAGGAACCTGCAAGTATCGTGCAAGAGTTTTGGCGAGCAATGTTTTTCCACAACCGGTTGGTCCGACGAACAGGATATTCGATTTTTCGATTTCGATATCGCTGTCGTCGCCTTCCATGTGCATTAATCTTTTGTAGTGATTATGCACGGCGACAGCCATCACTTTTTTGGCGTGTGATTGCCCGATGACATATTCATCAAGATGGCCGACAATTTCCCGAGGCGTTGGGATTTTCTTGAAGAGTGAATCGGAACCACCTCGCCGCTTTTGTTCCTGAGTGAGGATAGATTGGCACAAGTCGATGCAGTTTTCGCAAATATAAACATCGTCTGGTCCTTCAACCAGTGGGCCAACCTCGCGGTAGCTTTTGGCACAGAACGAGCAATTTGCGTGCTTTTTACTTTTACCAGTACGTTTGCCTGACATGAAATCTGTTCCGGAGGTCATTCGAGTTCCTTCAAATCTGTCGATCAAAAGATCGGTGGTAGTTGCCTATCCTGGGTCGGTCTTGTTTCGCTGCCTCCGTGTCAGCGAATGCAATCCCTTGGTTGGTTCTCAACAGTCATTGTTTGGGCGAAAAGTAATCGGAACGATCTGGTCCGTGGTTCATTCTACAATTCGATTACTGAATTAAGTAGAGATGCAACTTTCGTGCCCGACTGTCACTTTCGTAAAAAAAATCCCAATTTTTTATGAAAGGTCCAATTGACAGACTCACTTGAAATTATTTTCAAAAATAGGCCCTTCTTGGACATATTGTTATTCATACTTCGATTCCCGAGTAGGAAGCTCGTCTTTAATTTTGAGTCTATCGACAAGTCGACCTTTGATGGATCGGTATTCGGTCTCTGTGATCTCACCCTGACGTTGCAATTCTGTAATCTCGACAAGCATCTGATGATCGACACTGGAAGGATCGTCATCTTCGCGCAAACTGGCTTTAATCCATATAACCAGACGAACCAACACGATCAGGACTACAATCAGTACCAACCACTCCCAGTACGTTGCAGATAATAATTTCGATATAACTGAATTCAACTGCCCAGGCATGTTCCCTCGGTTCCCTCAAACCGTCAAAAATTGTACGATCTGACAATCTTAACGAAATCGTTACAATTCCATTTTAATAGCAAGAAAAAATTACACCCACTTTCCCTCACTTTCAATTATTGCGTCGAGATTCAGGAATGCAATACAGGAGTGGAAAAAATAGGCGTTAGGTAGTAGGTATTAGGCGTTAGGAAATAGTGGGATGGCGTGCTTGCCTCTTCTCGGCGAGCCGGGGGTGTTAACCCCTTGGTTACCCTGCTGACCCTGCTCGCCTGAAATCGGTTATCAATTTGAAGCAACATTAATAAGACGAGTATTACTATGGATTTTGAAAATCGGCTTCAGCGAGCCATTGATCGTGGACAAAAAACCAAGCAATCGAATCAGCAATCGCAAGCGGAGCGGGTTGCAACGGAAGAGGAACTGAAAGTTCTGCACTCTGCTGCCCGGCTGGAACTTTCGGAGCATATTGAAGAGTGCCTGAAAAAACTGGTCGATCACTTTCCCGGCTTCGAATACACCACGATTGCAGACGAACAAGGCTGGGGAGCAAGCATCCGGCGGGATGACATCAAAATGAATCGCGGAGAGGTCGATCGTCTTTTCAGTCAACTGCAAATGACGGTACGCCCATTCTCACCCGCACACCTTGTCGATTTGACCGCCAAGGCGACAATCCGCAATAAAGAATTGTACATCAGAAGCCACTTTCAAAAGCTCAGCGAACTCGATCTGGAATCGTTCAAAGAATTGATTGACCTCTGGATACTGGAAGCCGCAGAAAAATATGCTGCCCAGTCGTAACTTCTTCTTGAGACATCTAGTCAGGGCATCACCTGGGAAGTGCTGCCAGACGATGAGAATTCATTCTCGGTTGTATCTATTCAGCTTTGGCGTAGGGTCCGCTACCAACAACCTAAATTCCTATCGAAACTAAACGTTGCTGAATAGTTACCATCGGTATTACTCCCTTTCCTCTTACACCGTTTCAGGTGATTGCCAATTCATCGCTCCAGTCCATAGCAATATCCAGCGATTCGTCTTGCCTTTTTCTTTGATTCAGTAGTTTGTCGATATCGCTTGAACTGAGGGTTCTCACAATATGCAAATCCTGTTGTTCAGAAAGAACGACAATCTCCTGCTGGGCAGGCAGCCCAAAAGAGTCGCAGATTATTTTAACCGTTGGTTTGTCATAGAACTGAGCATGATTGCGTATCGTAACGGCGTACATTTTATTTGAGAGTTCGACATGTGAGCCAAGTGGGAACAGTGAAATTGTTTGCAGAAGCCCTCGCACAGCGTTAGGTTCAAACAGTCCTTTACGTGCTTCTTCCAGAATGGTTTCAATGGCCCTGTAAGGAGCCATTGCTCTTCGATGGGGGCGTTCAGAAGTCATCGCAACATAGGCATCTGCGACAGAGGCAATGCGAACAAGCGGCGGGATTTGAGTGCCAACTCTGCCTCGTGGATATCCTGAACCGTTCCATCGTTCGTGTATTTGCCAGGCAACCTGCTTCACTCCAATAGGTAATCCGGGGATCTGTTCGAGAAGTCTTAATTTTCTGGAAGCATGCTTTTTCATTTCGAGAGTTTCCAATGAGGTGAACTCTCTGGGAGTATTGATCAACTTTTGGATATCCTCACCAATGCCAATTCGAGAAATCAGGCATCCCATGCCAACGTAACTGACATTTTCCTTGCTGAATTCCAGGATCGTTGCGATCGACATGGCTAATTTGGAAACCTTCAGGCAATGCTCATTAATGGCCTCCGTTTGAGAAGATTCGATCGCTAATTTTACGAACAGGTCGATATCGCCCAACAACAGTTCAATGGATTCATTCGCAATTCTTGAGAGTGGATCGCAGCGGACAGCTTCTTTTGAATCACTATGGAGTTCAGCGAAAAAACTCTCCAGATGTTCGGAGTGCTTTTGATTGGCAGAGGCAAAACTTTTTTCTAACTGGCTGTCGTAATGAGGGGTGTCAGGTTTCTTTAACTCATTGGAGAGTGAGTGAGGCGAAGTCGCTTTTTGGGTACGCAACTCGTTGAGGATTTGCTCTTTTCGACTGAAGTTGTTTTTCGTACTTCCAGGACCATTGCTGATCTCTGAAACAAATTTGCTGTCGATTGCAATTTGTTTGATGCCGCGTTTGCGGAGACCTGTAATTTTATCCTGTGTTAATCTTATCCCGCGATTCAACAGCAATAACTGTGAATTTTGCGCATCGTAAATTGCAGCGGGCAACACAACACCCTGACGCAATTCATTGAGCGAGATAATGGTTTTATTCATGGATCTAACTTACAGGAGTTCGTTTAGCAGGTAGTACACTTAAGTAGTAGCTTGCAAAACAGAGGCAACCAGTCAGAAATGCGTTGCGTTCAACAGGAACATTCTGAACGGAGCATAGGCTGTATAAGTTATGCGGATTATAGCAACTGGAGGTACTGAGCTTTGTAGATCGGCACGAGAAGATTTACCATAAACCAGGTTCACCCGCATAAAGCGTGTTTTCTTATGTTGAAGATATTTAGGGCCTGCTGGATACAAGGAAGCACGCAATGTGCCCCTGCACATAATTTCCGGATGAGTCCCCAAAGCGGCCTGTTCACTGCTTCATTCTCGTTGAAAAAGAAATCACGATAATAAAAAAGCCTCGGCCTTCCGAAGAAAGCCGAAGCCTGTAAGCAACGGGTACTAGCAAGTACCTTGCTGATAATAAACTCGTACCGGATCGTAGAAAAGTCGGCTGTAAAAAGCTGACCTTTCATGAGGTGATCCTGACGAGACGGTGGCATTCGGACAAACAGTCCGCCGACCGTCCGCCCGTTTCAAGCGGTGCCACCTCCTTGGCTACAACAATAATCATTTGTCACAAAACCACCTCCTTTCCATTGAATCGAACAAGCTGCTTCGACCAGCAAGCCTCTCTGGCCCCATCACAGCGATACGCCCACGTGCCGCGTAGCACACAAACCTGCTTCCATTCTTAATGCTTCTCCCTGTTCTGGCAAGACCTTTTTTGCTTTTTTTTTGCTTTTTGATGCCATTTAGCATTTCGATAAGACATAGAGCGTGCAGAAATGCGATGGTCAGATTTTATCGACTGATTACCTGAGCAGGGTCACTTGACCGATTCACTTTTTATCCGCACACTGGACTAGCTGTAGGGAACCTCTATTAATTCAAAATCCCTCTTATGCGGAGGGTAGACATTCTTGTCTGGCTAAAATGGAGCATGCTCAAGCGAAACTGGCAGGAATGTCTGTGCTCCTTTTGAATAAATAGAGGTTCCCTGTTTAGTCTTTTTAATCATTCGGGAAAGTAAACTTATGCGTACGGTTTTTGGGGGTTTGGTATCTGTTTTTTTTCTGTTCGGGATGAATATTGAGCAGCGGGCATATTCCGCAGAGCCTTCTTTGGAAAAGCATGTCATCATTTTGAGTATCGATGGCTTGGCTGCAACTTATTTGAATGACCCGCGAGCCAAGCTGCCCAATTTGCGAAAACTGATGAAAATTGGTGCCTATGCCGAGGGGATGGAGACGATTTTTCCCTCTGTGACGTGGCCCGCTCATGTTTCGATTGTGACTGGTGCCTCCCCCGCTAAGCATGGAGTGATCAGTAACAGTGTGCTTGATCGCAAAACATTGGAGCGAATTACTTACATTGGCGATCCGGTTTTCACGAAAGACCAAGCCGTTCGCGTTCCAACATTGTACGATGTAGCTCATCAGCAGGGAATGATTACCGCTGCAATTATCTGGCCAGCCTGCAATGGAGCAAGGACGTTGGATTTTGTGATTCCCGATTCCAACAAACAGGAAATTCATAACAAATACACAACGCCCGGTTTGTCGGATGAGTTGTACAAAAAAAATATTTCGATTCGCAACCTCGGAAAATGGGGTTGGGATCATAAAGTTTCTGCGATGCGAGATTCTACTTACACCGATGTCGCCAAGTATCTTTTCAAAAAATACGAACCGCACTTAATGATGATGCACTTCATCACGCCGGACGGTTTTGAACATGATTACGGACCGCACTGCGAAGAAGCGTATTGGGCGTGTGAAAACGCAGACGACCGAGTCGGCGAACTTTGGGATGCGATCCAAGCTTCGCCCCTGAAGCAGAACACGACACTCATCATCGTTTCTGATCACGGTTTTGCACCCGTTTTGCAATCGATTAACTTGAATGTTCATTTGAGGAAATCGGGTCTGATTACTTTGGACTCCAAAAAGAAGTTTGAAACCCGAAAAGCGTGGAGTAGCGCCAACGGCGGCTCGGCTGGTATTTATATTCTGGATGAAGAAAATAAAGAGGCGATCCGCAAAAAGTTAATCGAATCGATTGCCAAACTGGAAGGCGTGGAGCGTGTTCTCGATGTGGCAGATTTCATGAAGTACGGATTGCCCGATCCAAAAGAAAATCCGCAGCAGGCCGATTTAATGATCGCAGCCAAACCGGGCTATTCATTCTCCAACAATCATACTTCCGATCTCGAAGTGACGCCGGTTTCAAAAACACGGCGAGGCACACATGGTCATTTGCCAGATGCACGCTACATGCACGCGACCTTCATTATGGCGGGAGCGGGAGTTAAGCCGGGTACGAAAATAAAAGTAGCATCCTGCCTGGATGTCGCCCCGACCGCGGCTCATTTATTAGAGATCAAAATGCCCACCGCCCAAGGGCGTGTACTACACGAACTCTTGAGTCAATAACAGATACTTCGTTTAACTTCAATCACACCAACCGGGTAGCCCTCCCGCCTTTGGCGGTTGGGTTGCGTAGCAACAAGACGTACGCGCCATGCGGGTTCCCTCTTCATTGAAAGTAAAATTGAAATTGGTCGCACATGGCGCATCCATCTTGTGCCTGACGGCACCCAACCACTAAAAGTGGTCGGGCCACCCGCGACTGAAGGTTGTTGAGATAAAATTCATCAGATGCGATTATTTAACAGTCTATCTCTTTACAATCCCGCCCTGCACTGATATCATGTCCAGTGTGACATGAGGTGTGAACCCTGAGAATGCCATCTTCTCACACCTAATTCCTAATTTGCACAATATGATGCCTCGTGGGCGTCATATACAACATCGTGCAGGTCAATAACAAGTTATGCGGCGAGATCCAATCGTGGTGACATTCACTCAAGATGAATGGGATGCTCTCATTGCTGCTTACCCTCTTGGGACGTCCGTCGCTGGTCGGGTTGTGTCATGTCAGTTGTTTGGTGTGTTCGTACAAATCGAGGAACTTCCGCATGTCACTGCCTTACTCGAAGTTATCCACTTTGCAGCACTCGTGTCGGACCCTCGCCACTCGATCAACTACCCGGCCGATTATCCACAGGTGGGTTAACAAATCGCTGCGCGCGTACTCGCATGGTCAATGAAACCGAAAGATGTTCGTCTTACCCAACTCAATCATTTGGATTGGAGCAATAAGCGTTGGCTTGCTTCGCACGGCACCGTATAACAAGGCGCTCAACCTGACCCGGTGCTGCCGGGCGGGGTTTTTGGTAGAAACTGTGTTCTCTGCCCGGCAGCACCGAGCAGGTTAGCTTGGTCGTTAGGCCACTTCACGCACTATGTCGAAGCCATCTCTCACACCATTGCAATGGGTCGCGGTTGGCCTGCTGGCCGGACCACCATTGGTTCTAGTCTTATGCTATATTGGCCCTGGTCGTTGGATGAATGTTGGGCAAGATACAGTTTTTGGTGGTCATTCACTCAGATTGAGTGTTTTGGCTGTTTTGCTATTGGAGTTCGTATTGATTTGGACCGTTGCCTCAGCAGTGCGTCGGCTTACTGGTCGAACTTTAGTGGAACTGTTCACAAAAAGAGAAGCGGGCGATTGATAATCCGTGGCCTAACAAATCGCTCAACCTGACCCGGCGCCGGGTGCCACTGCTGGCTTGCCCAGCAGTGCGGTCGCGGCGGGAGACTTTTCGTGATAAAACAGAAGGGGACGTTAAAGTTGGCTCTGCTTAATGATGAAGGGCAGCCGTCACTCGCACTGCTGGACAAGCCAGGCAGTGGCACCCAATTTTCATTATCGCAGTGCCACCCGTCCGAAGTACGGCAGTAATTTATCAAGCAATTTGAAGTTATTTATTGTCACGGAAGACGTTGAATTTTACGTATTCCCAGTGGCGGTAGAGTTCGTTTCCTGCGAGAAGATTTTCGTGAGAATTTACGGTGACGACTTTTCCCAGATGTAGCAGTAACACGCGGTCGGATCGGCGAATTGTCTGCATTCTACTGGGGATAACAATGACGGAGCGATCCGTGCAGATATGATCGTAAGCATCATCGATCATCGTTTTCGCTTCTTCGGAAAGATGTTCGGTAGGTTCTTCGAGAATGAGCAGATTTGGTTTTCGTAACACCGCACGGGCAAGTCCCAATCGATAAGACTGGCCGGCGTCAAGATGCTCGCCATGTTCGCCCAAAATGGTATCGTAACCTTCAGGCAGGTGTTGAATAAATTGATGGGCATGCACACTTTTGGCGGCGCTCATTGCATCAGCACGTGAATAACTGCTATCGCCGCAAGTTATGTTTTCGAGAATCGACCCGGTGAAGAAGGGGTATTTTCCTCCCACGTAAAGCGTTTCGGCTCGTAACGATTCGAGTGTGACCCAGGCGATATCTTCGCCATCGAACAAGACTCGTCCTGGTTGTGGTTCGACAAAGCGAGGCAGAAGGTATAACAGGGCGCGAGCTTCCATGGGGTCAGAAGCAGCGATGACGGTAATACCTCCCGCGGGAAGCTTCAGTTCGATTTGATCAAGCAGTTTTTTTTGATCGTTTCCCGGTAGTGAATACGACACATTTTCGAACGTGATCCATTTGGTAACCGGGTCCAGAAATTTTGCCCCGACCGCCTGGCCGACTTCTGGAATTTGAGCAAGATAACGATAGACCCGGTCGGCAGCCAATGCTGTTTCATTGAGGACTTTTTTGAGTCCCAGTAACTTGGCCAGTGGTTGATAGGCAAAGCCGAAACATAACCCGATGAGCGTAATTTGCGAAAGTCGTAAACTTTGCGGATGCCCTTCTGGCAAGAGGATTTTCATTCCTGCAAGCATGAGAAGAATTAAAACACAAACCAGAACCAGCCCCCAACAAAGCCAACGGGAGTAAACATCGCGTCGCCGTGCGGTGAAAATAGAATTTGAAAACTGTTCCAGCCGTTGGGCAAATTGCGAACTTTCGTACGCTTCCATCGAGTACCCGCGAATCAACCGTGTTTTAAGTAAGCATTCTGCCAGCAAACTTAAACGATGTTCCGACTCTACTTCCTCCAGGCAATGGGCATGATTGAAGCGACCGCGTTCCCATTCCACCAGCAACCAGCAACCGAGCAGTGGGACGATCATTTGCAAAAACAATCTGGGACTCACCAAGAGCGCAACAGTTCCTAATACAACCAGGGTAATGGGATGTAATCCAACCCGATAGACATACGCAGTAACTCGATCGCGAACGACTGCGGTATCATGGGTGAATAATTGATGGGCGCGTTCAACTTGAGTATCGAGCAGGTCTCCAGGGCCAAGCCGCATCGCCTGTCGATGCAAAGCCATTCGCATGTGATTCGCCGTTTCAGTTCCCACGCGAGCAGAAACTAATCTCGCTCGTGCCAGCACAAATCCCCGCAATAACCCAATTAATGCACCTGCGATAAGTAAAGAGATTAATGCCGAGCTATTGCTACGCAATGCGGGAGATTGCCGATACATCGCAATAAAAGGGCGTGTCCAAAGACGATCTCGAAAACGCCATAACGTCCCCAGCAACCCGCGGTCCTGCAATATGATTTCTGTCGGAAGAACCGCATCTTCGTGAGGTTGCACCATGTTCAACGAAGAGCCAAATATTTCCCCTGCTTCATGAGCTTGTTCAGCCGAGAAAGAAACAGTTCCCCGATAATCAAAAAGATCGACAACAAGCATTGCAATTAAAAGCATCATCGCCAGCAGCAAAGCTGCAATAACAGAAAGTGCGGGCACGTGCCAGGCTTCTGTCTTCCACCATGTATGCCTTGGAAAGAGGCGTGTCCAGGTTTTTT
>JAJRTM010000723.1 GCA_024278285.1 Planctomycetota bacterium | reverse complement strand
GCCGGTTGCAATTCGTCTGCGGTGTGTCAATGCCTCCATCGGAATGTTTTTGGTGGATTAAATTATTCATGGCTAGTCTCATATCAAACGAGATCAATCTGAACCAGTCTCTCGTCATCCCCTGGCGAGATGTTTCTGTTTGCATGGATTGGTTGAGCCAGACGTACCAGGTCCAGTTTCAGATTTGGGATTGGGACGAACAATGGTCGCTACTGACACCTTGCGAGCCACATTCAAACCCCGAAACAAACCAGGTTGCCCAGGAAATCATCTGCGAATTGCCGGAAAACACAGCTTACAAAACTCCAGCCGTCTCCGATGACGAATCGTTAATTATCATTCCGATGGAGGCATTGACACACCGCAGACGAATTGCAACCGGCTTGATCCCTCGAAAAATTGCTCAAGGGTTTCATCGTGTGCTCCAGCTTTATCTGGAGCATTTAAGTCAAAGTCGAATCAATGCCGACCAAACCAGACAACTTCAGGATTACTCTTCACAAACATCAATCGATTTTGAAGAACTCACGTGGTTTCGCACACTGGTTGATAATCTCGCTTTTGAAGAAACAGGAAACAGTCTCACCCCCAGTGCGAGGCAAGCTTTAACAAGCCTGAAAGATCTCATTCATGCTGAATCGTTGATTGTTGTCCTTAAAGCTCAGGAAGATTCTAAATCGTTATCCGCATACGATGGAATTTTCACACTCGGTGCCCGTCAGGTTGATGAAAGTCTTGTTAACAATTTACTGAAAATGGCTGGCACCAATTTGTGCTGCCAAAGTTTTATCAATAATCATGTTAGTCAGGAGGACTGCAAATTCTCCAATGACATTTCTTCGGTGGTGATCATTCCTGCGATCTGCAGAAATTATTGTTTCGGCTGGCTGATCGCTGTGAACAGGCATCAGATGCCTGGTAACGATGGGCATCGCAATGATTATTCTGTCCGCGAGCATGCCCAGTTCAACACCAAAGCAGCCTTGTTGATGGAGTCGGCTGCTTCTGTATTGGCAACACAGGCACATAATGTCCAACTCTTTCAGGAACAGCAAAAAATGCTTGTCGGAACGGTGCGGACCTTAGTCAATGCTCTCGATACAAAAGATAAATACACGTGTGGTCATAGCGACCGGGTGGCACAAATTGCAAAAGCAATGGCGGTTCAGTACGGTTTACCAGACGAAGAATGCCAAAGAATTTATCTGGCTGGTCTGCTTCACGATATCGGTAAAATTGGTGTGCGAGACGAAGTTCTTTCCAAGCCGGGTGAGTTAACCAAAGAGGAATTCGATGAAATCAAACTGCATCCGGTACTTGGCTACGAAATTCTCAAGCACCTCAGCCAACTTCAGCATGTTTTACCAGGTGTGTTGTTCCATCACGAATCATGGAACGGAACAGGTTATCCGCATCAGTTAGGCAAAGAAGATATTCCGCTGGCTGCAAGGATCCTGGCTGTAGCCGATGCGTATGATGCGATGACAAGTGACCGTCCTTATCGCAAGGGGATTCCTCTTGAAAAAGCGGAACACATTATGAGAGACGGACGTGCCCAGCAATGGGATCCCTCAGTCGTCGATACATTTTTCGATATCATCGATAAAGTGCATCAAATTGTCTCGGGCAAACAGAGCAGCTTCAACATGCCAACGCTGCATTCAGAATACGTTTTCGAAGACGATACTGATGGCGAAGACAGCATTCACTCAGCCGTCTTTACAACAACTTCTTTAAGCGGACTTCAATTGACACACTGAAAAAAATGAAGGTTCATCCGACTAGCCCGTACTTTTGATGAGAATAAGTGATCGAAAAAAAACACGGATGATTGATAAATCATAACCGTTCACGCTTTGGAGTTGGTAGTTCTTTGGCCTGACTCCCACGGTTGAATATGAAATCATTCAGCCTATTGAACAACCAGAAACTCCGGTACCTATAACCGAACATCGGCTCGCTCACGATCGCCTATTGCAGTTACATATCTCATGCCAGGCGAGAAAAATAAAACCAGGCAAACGACGCAACATTTTTTCCCCGCACAAGTATCAGGCACAGCCTGGCCTGGTAAATTTCTTAAGTTGTTGTCAGTTGTACTGTTGCGCTTTGTTTTATGATCCCCTGTTGGGTGCCACGGCTCTGTGAGCCGTGCGAACTGAAAATCAAGCTTGATTTTAGCAAGATATTCTCACTCCAACGCAGCACGGCTCACAGAGCCGTGGCACACGAAACGGTTCAATTGCGCAACAGTTTCGAGACGCAAACCCCTCCCAGCTTCCGCAACTGCCGGGTTATTTACCAGCCCAGGCACAGCCTGACCAGAGAGCCGTGAGCGGGAAGTCTGCGCGGGAAGGGAGATTCAAACCCAATGAGCCTTTCCTACCCCGGTACCTTCCGCTTACAAAATAAGATGAAACATGACAGTATTTGATTGATCGGTTGCTTTGTTCGCAAACAGACACTTGGCCCGAACAGGCAGCTTACAGATCAATCTGGGGGAATTACAAAGACTATTTAGGGCATGATATCCGTTCTGTTTTTGTGCTATTTCTCATTTATCAAAAATAGATGAAGAATTTTTTATTTGTGCTGATTTCACTTGCTGTTTTTCATTTGTTCAGGTAGATTTTAGGTTGTCTTGTTTGGACGTTCGCCTTTTTCCGGAAATTTATTGTGAATGCCCATTCCCTCATTGGTACACGATGTGTACGTTTTCTACTTTTCTAAAGGAGGTTCCCATGTCTGGGCAACGAATGAAGCAACGCGGTTTTACGTTAATCGAGTTATTGGTGGTTATTGCAATAATTGCAATACTTGTTGCATTGCTTCTTCCTGCAGTTCAACAAGCGAGAGAAGCAGCTCGCAGAAGTTCCTGCAAAAACAACTTAAAGCAGCTTGGTCTGGCTTTGCACAACTATCACGATGTGCACAGGGTGTTCCCACCAGCGTTGCTCAGCTCGGGTAGATATAATAGTACCAGTTATTTTTCTGGTAATACCCGAGTCTCAAACACAACTGGTTGGCAAATGATCCTGCCGTACCTTGAACAGGCTCCGCTTTACGATCAGTTCAATTTCAATGAGGCATCTGTAAATAGTAATCCCTACGGGACAGCTCAGCAACCACTCAACAGCAACAATGCAGCGTTATTAGGTACGGTCATTTCTACGTTAGAGTGTCCATCTCATGATTCAGCTGGTCCGTCTGGTACTTATTCCAGTTCCTTTTATAATCGAACACAATACACGCGTCGTACCAGTTACCTTTTCTGTACTGGGGTTTTTACAGATTACAACGCTCCCTGGCAGCTTTATAAGTCAGACTACAGACAAGGTGCTTTTGGCAATGATGGTGCTGCCAAGATGAGAGACATAAAAGATGGGACAAGTAACACAACTCTCATCGGGGAAGCCTGGGGGGGAACTGGCTATAAGACATCGCATGCCTATGGCCCGTTTGGCATGTCGGGAATTCATACCAGTGTTCATGGGCGAGTTGTTTCGTCTGGTGTTTCCAGTACCGGTTCCTGTACAAATCCGAATCTTTCCATTTGTTATACTGTAGGAAACTACCCTGTTAGATATAATATTAACGGTGACTTTTATCAAAATGGCACCAATAAAACTTACGCCTGGGCTTTCGGCAGTGGGCACACTGGGGGAGCTCAATTTGTTTTCGGTGATGGAAATGTCAGGTTCCTCAGCGAGAATATGGACTATAAGACTTTCTGTCTGTTAAACTATATTCACGATGGCCAAGTTACCTCATTCTAATTACCTGTTTCATTCTAAGTTAACCTGAAACGGTTCTGCGCGCAATAACATTTTGTTTTTGCGCGTCAGTTTTATTTTTAATCGTTCCTCTTTTTATTGAGTTGAGAATATAGGCAATGTTAGCAGTTGATTTTCAAGTCACTCGTCACGTGATGACGATTTGTATCCTTTCTTCATTATTTTCTTTACAGGGGTGTGGAGGGGGGGGAGGAGATGATGGACCGCCGAGGGCTTCTGTTTCTGGGAGCGTCACCATTAAAGGCAAACCAGTCGAAGGACTTGAAGTTCATTTTATCAACCCAGACCATCCGAATAACGGCACATTTGGAGTGACTGATAGCGAAGGGAAATATAAATTTGTTAAAGGAGCCGTTGTTGGTCTCAACAATGTTTTCTTTTCCAAAGTGGAAGGAGG
>JAJRTM010000722.1 GCA_024278285.1 Planctomycetota bacterium | reverse complement strand
TAGATTTCAATGTGGACTATTAAGGCGATTGGCAGATTGGAATTTACCTGAACTTGCGGTTTCGCGGGTGGCCCAGGAAGTAGGGTCTGCTGTGCGGACCGAATAATCAACTCTCCATCAATGGTCCGCACAGCGGACCCTACGTCGCTAACGATTCAGCGGATCGGGTAGCACAGACAATCCCGTTCAGGGTTGTCTGTGTTGCGTAGTAACCCGAGGAATTTATTGTCAGGCAACGCTTTTTTTATTCTCAACCCTTTCACTCAATTCCTCGTGTGCCTGACGGCACTCAGATAATTCTGAACAGATTGTCTGAGCGACCCTCTGGACAGCTTGTGCGGAATTCTTCTGAGTATTCAAACCTTTCATAAAACAATCTGACCCTAGCCACTCATCACTGAATCGTTGCCGGGTAGCTTAAAAAGAGAGTAACTATTCAGCAATGTTTGGTTTTTGCAGGAATTAAGGTTGTCTGTAGGGTCCGCTATTGCGGACCACCGCAGAAATAGGAGGATCCACTTCCCATCGTGGTCCGCAATAGCGGACCCTACGCCAAAGCTGAATAGTTACAAAAGAGAGTCAACAACATTTTCATCAGTGTAGTGGCCCCCAAAAACTGGACAGGTTGTTAAACTTAAAAGGAAACCTGTACGAACGGTTTTTGAAAGGGTAGATATAGTTAAGAAATGGCGACCACATTCCTCGGCCTTTAAGGCGAAAGTGGCACTTTCAGCCCACTTCTCTTAATTCTTGGAGATTTCGCAAACGATACGAAATCCGACGTTGTAAACTCGTTGGTAAGGTTGATAGCTGATTCGGAAACTGGAAGTAGATCGCTGCGGTCGGTCGCGCCACGAACCGCCGCGTACCACTCTTCGGTTGTTACCCGATTCCCAGCTCGTGCGGGTCCACTCGCTGACGTTGCCGTGCATGTCGTAAAGTCCCCAGGCATTTGGCAAGTACGTCCCCGGTGGAATACTCAGTAGGGCACCATCGTTGAATCTTGCATCTTTGGGAATCCAGTCGTCATACTTGGGTGGGTTCTTCAATGGCGTATCAACGGTGTATGGATCGCTGGCAAATTCCGATAGTTTGGCATCCGCCATGTTGGCAAACCGAGAGAAGTCCGTATCTAAATTGCCGTAGTTCATTGCTGTTTTCGTACCAGCCCGGCAGGCGTATTCCCATTGAACTTCCGTCGGCAACGAGAATGTTTGTCCGGTTTTTTTAGACAGCCAGTCACAAAAAGCATTCGCCTCATTCCAGGAAACTCGCACAACAGGCTGTTCCGGCTTGTTCATGGGATATCCATGAATGCCAAACTGGTATGTGTTTTTCGATTCAATGCGACTGTCATGATTTGGATCAAACCGATTGAACTGTTGATTCGTCACTTCAAAAGATGCCATCCAGAAAGGCTGCTCAATCTGCATTCGAACGGGAGCTATTTCGCCCGCAGCGCCACTCTGATTTCCCATGACAAACTGACCGGTCGGGATACGGAGTAGCCGCATCGTCACACCCTCGCCAAGATCAACCGTCTGCTCAACCGGTTGACCTGCTGCAGCTTGGCGGCGTTTCGCTTCGCTGACATCAAATGGCCAATCGGGACAATCGACTTCTACTGCTTTATCCAATGATAACGCAGCAGGAAGAACAGGTTGAACCGGTGGTCCGTGCGCTGGTGGCACCGCTTCCGGATCGACATCGATTCCGCCGTAAAGTTTCAGCAACTCTCGGCGTCGCTGACGTTGAGGACCGGGGTTGTCCAGTTCCTCTCCCCAGGTGCCATGATAAGGGCAATTCAAATCGATCCAGGTTATCAACCGGTCCCAAGCCTCTGCATCTAATTTTACGTTGTGATGACCTTTCTTAAGCAGTTGCACCAGTTGTGTCGTCTCCGCATGAAATTCCATCGGTTCGAGCATGTGGTAATCGCTTTCGATACCCGGCCTTCGAACAAAACGGTGTAGCTCCGCATACCCCACAGAAAACTTTCCAGCGTGACTACTGCCGTTGCCCGGAGTGATCGACTTCCAGTCTGTAATCATCTCATCGCCACGCAAATTTGGAATATGCCCATCATCATCATCAGCTTGCTGTTTTCCATCGTGGCAACTGACGCAGTATTTATCGATCACCGGCTGAACTTCACGCGCATAGCTGAACCCACGTGTCGGCCCATACCACGGTTTGATTTCAGAGGTCGACTCCAACAATGCCAAAGTTTGTCCCGAGCGGGGTGCATTGTTGCGAGGTGCATGACAACCGGTGCAGGAAATAACTTCTCCCGGCATCGCAGTTGCCCAACTGCGCATCAGTTGCATTGCCATCCCTTGTTCATCCAGCGGCTGTATCGAAATGGGCGTGTTTGCCGGGACGAAAAACTTAACAGACCCATCTTCATTCACAGGCACGGTCCCGATCACTCGTTTGATATCCCACGGGCCATCCATGCCAATCACTCCCAGCAATCCCCCCATATTCTGGTAGGCAAAGTGGTAAGTAAAAATCCGCAGCGACTTCACCTCGCCACGGGGGACCCCTTTGAGCCCTTCCCCTTCATAAATATCCGAAATGTAAATCGTTGCTTTTTTACTTGCCAGATTGACTTTATCGGAAATCACCGGAGGCCGAACCTTTTTTCGCAGCGGAATTGGTTCGAACAAAGCGAAACCCGGCGTTTCCTTAATCAGCACCATGTTGTCAAAAACATCGACCAGATAAATCCCCCATGAAGATTTTACTGTCGGTTTGCAGGAGACGATAAAATACTTCTCGCTCAGCGGATAAGGATGCAGAAATTTTGGCCAGCTTT
>JAJRTM010000721.1 GCA_024278285.1 Planctomycetota bacterium | reverse complement strand
GATAACACGGTTTCAGGGATCAGGCATAAAACATTGCCGGTTTTCGGAGTGCAGTATCATCCGGAAGCCTCCGCAGGACCACACGACAGCAGGTATTTGTTTGATGATTTTATTGATTCGATATTGGCGCAATTGGCGTAGGTCTGTTTTGCAATAAAAAATAATAAGACAACTATTTTGTACATTTGCGGTCCGCACAGTGGACCCTACGGTTTTTTGAACACAGGAAGAAACTGGAAAATCATGGCTACTGAAAGAACTTTACTTCTCTTCAAACCGGATACCATCCAACGCCGATTGGCTGGGCGGATTTTGACACGTATTGAAGAAAAAGGTTACAAAATTATCGGACTGAAAATGCTGCAGGTCACCCCGGAACTCGCTCGTCAGCATTACGCAGAGCATGTTGAAAAACCTTTTTATCCGAATCTGGAATCGTTCATCACGGCTGCTCCTGTAATTGCCTTGATCGTTGAAGGACCGGAAGCAATTTCTGTGATGCGAGGCATGATGGGAAGCACAAACGGACGCGAATCTGCACCGGGAACAATCCGGGGAGATTTCGGTTCGTCCCGGCAAATGAATCTCATTCACGGCAGCGACAGTCCGGAAGCGGCTGCCCGTGAAATTGATATCTATTTTCGTCCTGAAGAAATTTGCGAGTATTCTCTTGATCTCGCCCCTTGGATGCTCGCCTCTGATGAATAAAATCTCCCGTTGTTTACCGATATTGGCTCTGCTTGTTTTGCTTCAAACTTGCCAGGCGGAGAGTCCGTATTGGCGAACGCGTCCAGGAGGATTGGCGAGCGTCTGGTATCAGTTTCCGCAAGAGCCGATTGTTGCCAAGCGGAAGGGTTACCGGGATCTCGAATTCTTCATTCGTATCGATCGTGACCCCGGCAATCGGCTTGATCGGTATGATATTCCGCAGTCAATTCGCGGAACAGACAGTTACCTCGGCTACTACTGGGCGAATCAGTTTGCGTTTGCCGATTCCGGGAACGGTGTCGATGGCTATTTTGGCATTCAAACTGTTGGTTCTGTTTCCAGTGCGAATGCAGCTCCCCAATTGCGTAGCGATCCTGCGCATAATCATTTTATAAAACAGACACGCATTGCAATTTTTTCCATCTGGAATACCAGCGATGGTCGCCCCCTTGGCGATAACAGTTACGCCGCCCCGTATGGTCATGAAGGGAAGGGCTGGAGTTGTAAGATCGAATATCCGTGGAAGCAGGGAGTTAGATACGGCTTTCGTATTCAGGAAACGAAACAGGTCGATGCGAAACAGAAGTCGATCTGGTGGCAAGGTTCGGTTATCGATTATTCCACGATGCTGGAAACGCCCATCGCAAAAATTCTGGTGCCCCAAAAGTGGGGGCGGCTCAGCAAGAACGCGAGCATGTTTACCGAATACTACAGCACGACCGTCAATCAAAAAATTGGCGATGCCGACGAAGCCGCCAATAATAAAAAGCCTCGCGTTTGTCAGTACATGCCCAAAGCAGAAGTTACCATTTTCCCGCCTGTGGCAAATTCGGGAAAAATAAAACCGATCAAAATGCTCCCCCGCAACTACGGCAAGTGCGCAGGTTCTTCCCGGTTTTTGAATTCAAAAAATCAAATCATTCCCAACAATAAAAATTCAATAGGAATCATCCGGAATATCACCGGACATCTCAACAAGAAACAATAGGAGCCGGGGGAGGTTTCTCTTGCTGGAGCATCCGTTTTGTAACCACTGTTCGCAGGCTTTACCAGGTGATTATGTCACTCTCTGGGATGGGCAGGATTATTGTCGAAAATGTATCGACAAAAAATCCTGGTCGCTCTATGAGTATGCCCAAAGCCATGCACAACTTGAAGAAACCATTGCGCCAGAAGACATTCTTGCCTGCTTTTAATCTGGCTTGCTCAAGCGAGACAGACACCGAATTTCTGTGCTCCTTTTTGTGTTAGCAGAGGCTCCCTTTGGCAATATTGTCCTGTTTATGACATTTTCGTGCTAGTCGGATTAGTTTTGCTTGATTTGTTAATGACTTATCTGATATAAAGAAATCGGAGAGTTTCATAATTCTGATATTTTCTTCAGATCTCCGATGAATTCTTCAGCGGTTTACTTTTTGAGGCTGGTGTTTTGCCTTCCCACTTATCTGAAATCGTTTCAGATCCCTCACTCTCTATTCTTTTAAGGAGTTTGTTCCCATGAATGTCCGTCATCATTCTTCCCCGCGTAAAGGCTTTACGCTTATTGAACTGCTGGTGGTCATTGCGATCATCGCCATCCTGGTGGCCTTATTACTACCTGCTGTACAACAGGCACGTGAGGCAGCAAGGCGTTCTTCCTGCAAAAATAACTTAAAACAAATCGGCTTGGCATTACACAATTACCATGATACGCATGGTATTTTCCCAAATGATGTCTGGACATTCGCACCTGGTACATCTTATGCTGGCGCGAGGAATTTCAGTTGGATGACACAAATTTTGCCACAGGTAGAACAAGCTCCCCTGTATGATGCCATCAACTTCAGTATTCAATATTATGGTCAAACAGATGGCAGCGGTCAGTTGATCGGGTCAAGGACAATACCGGCTTTCAGGTGTCCGTCAGATGTTTCAGTCGAGTCAAGTTCGATCTACAATACCTCGATTACTAATTACGCTGGCACGCAGGGGTTTGATTGGTGGTATCGTCAAAATTGGCTTGGAAATGGTATGTTTTCGATGTTGACCAAAGTGAGAATGAGAGACATCAAAGATGGTACAACCAACACCATCGCTGTTTGTGAAGTTGCAACCAATGGTCACAAATCAGGTGGGCGACGTTGTGGTGCCGGTACTGTTCGAAGAGGTGGTGGAGAAGCAGTCTTCAGGCAGTGGGCTTATTCCGCTAGCCATGGGGTTGTCCAAAATGGTGTTCCTGGTGGTCCACTTCTTGGACCGGATGGAACTCCTCCCTCCTCCTACATACCTAACGGAGATTTCTGGCGCCGCTCCCCGCACATGTGGGGGCCAGTTTATATTGCTGCTTATTGTATTAATTCTGAATGGCCAGGACCGGGGTCAGTTCACCCTGGTGGAGCACAGGCGCTATTGGCTGATGGTTCTGTCCGCTTCATTAGTGAAAACATTGACTATCACGGTTCTTGGAATGGTGACGGTCTTAATCCTGGGCCAAGCATCTGGATGTCATTGAATACGTACAATGGTGGATCAAACGATAGTATTATTGGTGAATTCTAATTGTAGTTTAGCCGGTCATACTCTGGGCATACACGAAATGTTTACTCTTTCGTGTATGTCTATTCTCTAAAACGTCAGT
>JAJRTM010000720.1 GCA_024278285.1 Planctomycetota bacterium | reverse complement strand
TTTGTCAGTCAGGAAAACAAAAACGGCTTCTTTGCCTGCCAGTTGCGAACCAAGATCCCATGTGGTATCGAAAGAATGCCGGGGGGAACTGGGCTGCCAATTGGTCATTGCAGAAGTGACTTCTTCCCAATTTGCTCGTGGGCCTGCAATGAGGGTTGGCCTTTGTCCTGTTGTTAAAATGGAATAAACACTATCTCGCCCGGTTATTTTTTGTTGTTCGTTGAGCCATTTAATCGCACGATCACGAGTCGACTCCCCCGTTTCCGGTAACCTGGCAGACATCGAAGCAGAGTTATCGAGAATAACAACCAGGTGCGGACGTGTTGTCACCGAAGCATCTCGCGGGTCGGCAAGTAATAGCGAAATCAGTAGGGCTGCGAGCAGTTCCAGCAGCAGCGAGCGAGTGATCGGCAGTTGTTCTTTTTTCCGACCGGGAGTATCTTTGCGAGTATCCAGGGTCCACAAATGCAAGCCCGCCACTTCCAGCGGAGGGAATCGCCGATGAAACATGTGGACGTAAATAATGACCGGCAGCGTCAATAAGCCCAGCAGTCCCCAGGGATTAGCAAAGTACATGGCATCTCATGTTGGAAAGGAATCTCGTTTAAGGAAAAAGCCCAGCACGGCTGGTTCATTCTGATAGCCGATGTTAAATTGATTCTTGCTAGAAATTTACGATAAACGGAGAGAAATTGACCGTCATCTGTACGAAACATTGTATCCTATCTGGTAGAAGATTCGCAAACAGAAAGAGGTTGTGTGAGTGATGAATGGTGGAAAAACATCTGTCGGTAAAGAGTACGAAACTCGAACGCCCGGCACGCAAAGAAACTGACCGTTAGTTGTACCATGCAGGATAACCTTTGGGAAATCAGACCCGCTCGCAATCATCAGGAGCACGAGGATGCTTTTTTTTTGATGATTCAGGAAAACGATCAGGAGATTAAACGTCAGGAAGTCGAGAAGATCTTTGCCTCTGTTCAAAAGGGACAGTTGGATCTAAAGCATTTACTGGTCGCAACAACAGACCAGAAAATTCTGGCGGCTCGTTTAATGGTCGCCCAAAAAGATAAGACGGCCATTCTTTGGCCAGCCGCTTGTGATGAAGAAGTGGAAAGCTCTCAATCGTTCGACTCGATTCAAAATGCCTTGCTGAAACAATCGATCTTACTGGCAAAAAAAGAGGGCTGCGTTCAAATTCAAACAACGGTTGAACAAAACGATGTAACCACATCAGCACTTTACGAAAGAAATGGGCTTCCTGCAATCGGCAACCTTTATTTTATGCAACACCCCGCCTCTCCCGAATGTAACGATGAAAAGCACGACGCCGCAACAAGTGAGTCACTGAAATTAGCCCCCGTTTCTCAAGGGATTTCCGATGACTTTCTTGGTGAACTGGTACTGAAAACATATATCGATTCAGCCGATTTTCCCGAACTGCAACATGATCGCACAGCCGCCCGTTCCCTGCAAACACATCGGCTTCAGGGAGAATACAATCCTGAACATTGGTTTGTGATCGAACAAAATAAAACTGCGGTTGGCGTCCTGTTTTTTTCCTGGCATTCAGACTTAGAACAATGGGAACTAACTTATTTGGGGATCATTCCCGAGCATCGAGGAAAAGGAATCGCCGGAAAAGCAATCGGGAAGAGTTTTGAACACCCTTCCCGAAAAAGCAGTAATGTTTTCCTGGGAGTAGATTCCAGAAATCACTACGCAATAAGGCTTTACGAATCCCTGGGCTTTATCGTGGTCTCTCGCCAAACAGTGCATGTTTTGCAATTAGGATAATTCAATTGTTTAGCATCTAAGAGAAGATATCGCGTTACAGCAAACGGCGGTGTTCATCAAGAAACATGTTATGCACAAAAAATAAAAGTCTACTTCAGCAACTTTATTTGATGCAATCTGTTCTGTTCCAAGGGCTTTGGGCGATGAATTATTTTTGTTTTTTTTAATAAAAAAATTCCCTCACTTTTTCGTTTGACAGGCCCGATTTGGTCGGTAGGATTTGTCTCCGCTGAGTGAGTATTGGTGCGTGACTTTTCACAAACGAGGGTGAGAGAATTATTCAAGAGAACTTCTTTTTAATTTCCGTTGCCCTCTGTTGTAATGTTGCAAACCGAGAGTTAAGATTTGGACTTCTGGTCCGAATGGATACGCCTTTTCTGTCAAATTTTATTTTGCCGCAGTTCATATTATAGACTTCAACAAATGTTGATCCTCTTTTGTTTTTGAATCCCACTTTGATTTCTAAATCACTGAGAATCTATTTGTCATCTCGAAAAAGTATTCCCGTTGAACGTGGAGTTTCGAGATCTGCTCATGGACGAGTTCTTCAAGCCCACGCAAGGGCGTACCTTGTTCTTTCATCGATGATTGAACCGGGGACAAGTAGAAGAACGATGTTGCAGGCTGTTGGATGCCCAAGCACTTTTGTGCCTGCTGGTGTTCGATCCCCATGAGCGGGTAGAGGGGTTGCAAGATGCTTCCCGAACGGAGTCAATTGAACAACGATGGTTCGCCAGGTGGAAAACCCACCACTGAAACGCAACTTTCGCAACGT
>JAJRTM010000719.1 GCA_024278285.1 Planctomycetota bacterium | reverse complement strand
TGCAAGATAGAAACATTGTCAATCCATGAAACCTGAAACTGCGATTTGTGTTGAGAATGTTTCCAAGCGGTTCCAGTTGGGGCAGGGGGGGGAGTATTCGCGGCTTTCTGAATCGTTGCAGTCTGCGATCATGCGGTGGTTACCGGGGCGTCGCGGGAAGGGGGGGCTTCATCATGAAACAGAACAACAAGGTGGGTCTCACGAATTCTGGGCATTGAAAGATGTTAGCTTTGAAGTGAAGCAAGGGGAAGTGCTTGGAATTATTGGCAGAAATGGGGCGGGTAAAAGTACCTTACTGAAAATACTTTCTCGTATTACTCGCCCAACTTCTGGTCGGATTGGCACTCGCGGACGCGTCGGTAGTTTGCTGGAAGTGGGGACCGGATTTCATCCCGAACTAACCGGGCGGGAAAATGTCTTTTTGAATGGTTCCATTCTCGGGATGAAGCAGGCGGATATTACTCATAAGTTTGAGGAAATTGTCGCGTTTGCTGAACTGGGTGAGTTCATTGATACGCCGGTCAAGCGTTACTCTTCCGGTATGTACGCTCGGCTCGCGTTTTCTGTCGCTGCTTATCTGGAACCGGAAATTTTAATCATTGATGAAGTATTGGCGGTCGGCGATGCCAAATTTCAGAAACAATGTTTGGGAAAAATGAGCGATGTCGCCAAGCAAGGGCGAACTGTATTATTCGTCAGTCATAATATGACAGCCATTAAAACGTTGTGCCAAAGGGCCGTGGTGATGGAGCAGGGAAGTATTGCCAGTTCTGGAAATGTGGAAGAAGCGATCGAAAAATATCTGGGCATTCAAGATTCGCAAGTTAAAGAGCCACTTGTTAAATTTGAACATTGCAAGCACCCGCTGGAATCGGTTGAAATTTGCCTGCTTAATCAGACAGAACCAACGAGCCGATTTTGCATGGGGGATTCAATCCATCTGCAAATTAAATTCCAGGCGATCACTCCGATTCAACAATTGCATGTCAGCTTCGAACTGAATTCGCAGCAGGGAGACAGTATCCTCGGTTCGAGCAGTCGGTACTTAACGAACGATCATTTTGAAAAATCGGTCTCAGCGGGAACGGTTGGTTGTTCGCTCGGGATGGTCCCGTTAATGCCCGGCAACTATTCCTTCAATTTCTACTTCGGGACTGGACATGAAGAGACGGATATTTTCCATCATGCCCTCACTTTTGAAGTGATTGAAAAAAACATCTGGAAAACTACTGCAATGCCCCGTCATAATAATTCCTCGTTTTGGTGGCCCACGGAATTCTCTTTTTCTGAAAATTAGCGAGCTTTTCATTTTGTCATTTGGCTGGTTCAGAAAACCGGAACCAAACAGGAATAAAGACGCGGGGAAAAGATAGGTTAGGCTTTCCAGCCTGACGAAGATGGTTTCCAGGATGATCCTCTTTCGATTTACCAGCGAACTCAGAATTTCTACTCAACAATATGAGCATTGTTGTGTCAGGCTGGAAAGCCTAACCTACGAATTTTTGGAGAATCTAAAACGATGGGTATTGTTTATGAGTTTGCCTCTTTAATGGCGAAGGCAAAAACGAAAGGAACCTGTTTTGATCAAGTGGTGACGATTGGGCATCAGACTCAATGTTTTTCGCCTCGCGAAATAGAAAAACTTGCAGCGACACTTTCAAAGCAGGTTAACCTGAAATCACTTGAAAAGCAGGAGTATGTCGATGAATTATTCAAGGTACTGTTTGACTCTGAATCAGTAGACTCAATCGATTATTCAGATTACGAAAACAGCGATATCATTCACGATATGAGTAAGCCATTATCGTCTGAGCATCACCAGAAATACGATGTCGTGATCGATGGCGGCACCCTCGAACATGTCTTCAATTTTCCTGTTGCGATCGCGAATTGCATGAATTTGTTAAAAGTGGGCGGTTCTTTTTTTTTCTTTACCCCGGCTAATAATCACATGGGGCATGGATTTTATCAATTTAGCCCGGAACTGTTTTACCGGATCTTTCAACCGGAAAACGGCTTTGAAATTCAAGACGTCATCCTGGCCAAGCATCCGTATCCGAGTGTCGAATTGAGCTCCAGCATCAAGCTCTATTCGGTTGTTGATCCTGCTCGTGTCAAGCAACGTGTTGGGCTGGTCAATAATTCTCCCACGATGATGATGGTGCATGCCATCAGAAAAGAAGCCAAACCGATTTTTGAATCGTCACCCATTCAGTCGGACTACGATGCCATTTACAACAAGAATGACAGGGACACGAATTCCAATGCCCCAGATATTCCTGTCGGAAAAGTCCAGGCCTTCAAAAATATGGTGCATGGGATTGTTGGGGAATCTGCCTGGAAGAACCTTCAAAAATTGGGAAGATATTGGGAAACCCCTTGCTAAAAAGAAACCAGCTTCGTCACTTTTCTTTTTCCAATAAGCAATTTTATCGCCGTATTGATCAAGAGAAGTAAAGGCAATCAGCCCATTCTTGAAAGGCAATACAAAGCAGTACGTTACTGAGTATCACTCGGGTAAAACTCCCACCACTGCACATTTCCCGGCATCGCTTTCCGGGCGGCGAATTCCAGATGTAGTATTCGTCGATGATGGGTTGTTTCCGGGGTGGAACTTCCGCTGCAATGAACAAGTAGCGGGCTCATCGCCAGAACATCGCCTGCGTGGCAATGAAGCTGAAGCGGATCGAATGTTTCCATTTTCATTTTTTTGCCCGTGTGATGAGAGCCGGGCAGAACTTCGAGTGGGCCATTATCCGGCGTCATATCATCCAGGTGAAACCGCAGCGTCAACATCGATTGCAGAACATCCAGCGGCGGTTCTGTGTGAGGCACGCCAATTCGCATTCTCGGGCGAGAATACAAACCTTGTTCAATAAGTTCAGAAGTAACGGTTTCTTCTTTGACCGCGATGAGCAAATCTTTATGCCAGGGGAGTGCCCAGGTTTGATCGGGAGGTTTATCGAAAAAAAGACCGCGCACGAGTCCATAATCCGGTCCCAAGATTTCACCAAGAATCTGCTTGATTCGATCTGTTTGCCAAAGATCGCGAGCTTGCGGGAACAGTTCCAACACGTTTCGCACCGCATACACTTCGCCATCACGATGCCGGACAGATTGGCTGGAAGTCGAAAAACTATCACGAACCTGCTCGCATATCTCATCTACTTTGTCCTGTGATAGAACATTATCGATGAGAGAAAATCCATTCTCTTCGATGTGACGAGCAATTGAAATCGCGTTGTTTTCTGCCATCATCCCTTGGAATTCCAGACCTGCTACGGGGCAGTAATTTTGAAATTATCGAAGTGCATCGCTTGCTTGGAAGTGACGAGGGAAAGTTTGTTTTTTGTCTGGTGGGCAATCCCTTCTGATTTCAATTCGCTGATTTTCTTTCCATCAACAAATAACGTCATTCGATCTCCCTGAATACGTACCAAAAGGTGGTACCATTTATCCTGTTCAAAGTTAACTTTGGTTATGACTTCTTTTGTTTTGAGTAGTGCTTTGGTTTTACTGTCTAACGGTCCCGATTTCCTCCGTTCGAAAATCTCATTATTGAAGACGCCGGTTTTCCCATCGCGCAGGACAACTCGTTTTGGTGTCACAACGACTCTGCAAATGTGTCCCGCATGTGACCCTTTGAATTTATGCTCGTTGAATGCTATCACGAACAGTGGACTGCCCGAAAACTGAAAATCGAGTAACACTTCAACATCTGAATATGCTTTTGTCGTCACTGAATCGACTGCATTATGGTCGGCGTCTTTTGGTTTCAATCCGATAAGCACACCGTTTTCAATTTTCGATTCGCTTTTATACGCCTTCCAGACTTTACTAAGTTTCTGAGTTGAGAAGTCGTCTGCGAATATGACAGTTTTGAACTGTGGCTTCGCTGACTCCTTCTTTGCAGCATTGGTTACGGAAGTAGAAAGCGTAAGAGTAAAGATAATGATCAAAACGCAATTTAGCTTTGGCAATGGCATGTTGTTCTCACGATTTTCGAATTGGTCTGAGGGGTTATTGATTCGTTGTTTAACGTATAGATGATACCTTACCAGCAAATACAAAAAACAGAGGAAGCTGTTGAGGGTAGCAGATTATTGCGTCTCATTGTAACAATGAAAATCTTGAAAGTCGATCAGTTTGCATTTCGCAGGCTTGCGTCTAATAGATTCTGCCCAATGACAAATAATTCATGGTTCTTCCTCTATTTTAATGGCTGAAGATTTAAAAAAGCCACGGATGAGCACAGATTTTCACGGATAAATTCTTCTACAGAAGCAAAACGACAGAATAGGCCCCCTTCTTCCTGGTGGCATTGCTGGAAACGCTTGTTTTGAGAGTCGTAACAAAAACCGTAGCTTGAAAATTTACGCAAGGCACAAAAAAGAGTTCTTATTGATTCATTTGACGTAACAATTCAGAGGAGGTGGCTCGGATTAGATTGTTATTTGAAAGGCTTGAATAGTCAGAGGAATTCTACACCCTTTGCTCTCAGAACAGGAAGCGTCATTCCCAGCCACTCATCATTGAATAGTTACCATTTGACATAAATAATGTCGTTGTTATTTGAGTGGCATTTTTATTGATCTGTGTTTAATCCGTGTTCATCCGTGGCTCTTTTTCTTTTAGTCATTAAGTTCTGCGAAGAACCTAATTCATTTAATGGTAAGGAAAAGGTGACTGCGTAAACAGGCATGCTTTACTTTTTCTTCCAACTGTCCCGTTGCTGCTTGCCGGTTTCAAGTAGTGCGGCAAGGTGGTCCTGGTTACCTTGCTTGATCGCTTCGATCATCGCTTTGAGTTGTTGCTGGAATTCCTGAGTTGCTTCCAGCATGGCAGTCGAATTTTGTAGAAAAATTGACGTCCACAATTCAGGGTCACCCGCAGCTATTCTTGTTGTGTCAGCATAACCGGTTGCAGCTAACGGGAGATCTTTTTCTTTGACTGAAGCAGCGAGTGCGGAAGCGACCAAATGTGGCAGGTGGCTAGTCATCGCCAATGTTTTGTCGTGAGCTTCAGGGGACATCAGATGAATTTTTGCGCCAATCGCAGTCCAGAATTGAACCAGTAACTCTGTTCGAGATTCCGGTGTTTCGCTTTGCGGTGTTATCACAACAGCCGCTTGTTCAAATAGATCAGAACTGGAATGTTCAAATCCGGTTTTTTCTGAACCCGCTAACGGATGAGACCCGATGAATTGATGTTTTCCTTTACCCAATGCGGTATCAACCTGCTGGCAAATTTCCCCTTTGGTGCTACCGACATCGGTAACAATGCAGCTTTCAGAAAGATGCGGATGGATCGCAATGACATCTCTGGCAATACAATCAACCGGCGTGCAGAAAATTATCAGGTCTGCCTGTTCAGCAGCCTTTGCCAAATTAGTTGTTCCTGCATCCAAAATCCCCGCAGCAATTGCCTGATTGATTCGCTGCTCAGACCTGCCGACACCGATGATATGCTTTGCCAGGCCACGCTCTCGTGAGGCAGTTGCAATCGACCCTCCCAGTAACCCGACACCGACCACGAGAAGAGTCTCTGCAAGTGGCTCGGATTGTTTGCTCGGAGTGTTCATAATGCTGCAATGCGTTTGATCCGTTAAAGTGAGAAGTGATTGACCGACAGCGAGTGTAATATAGCTGGGGAATTGTTGCTACGCAAAGGGAGACCGTCCTAAAAAACTCCTGATTCGGTAAAGGCTTTACTTTAGAAACTATTGCCGACACAAATATATTGGTAGAGTGTAGATCGCTTTTCAGGCTTCAATGAAATTTCATTTGAATGATTGGACACAAAAATGCCTCATTGTTATCGCGTAATTACAACCGGCCTGTTTTATTTTACGTTTCTCTGTTCGCTCATCCTCTTCCATTCTCATTCATCTGTATTAGCGGCGGAAAAATTGTGGAAAGCGGGGATCGCCCGGTCAGTCATCACTCCCGAAAAAGCAGTCTGGCTGGCTGGTTATGGATCGCGGCGTGTTCCTGAGGGAAAGTTGCACGATTTATGGATGAAAGGACTCGCCCTGGAAGATGCAGATGGAAACCGTGCGGTTTTAATCACAAGTGACTTTCAGGGCGTGCCGAAGGTAATGAGTGATCGCGTGTTTGAGCAGTTGCAGAAAAAGTATGGTTTGAAGCGGGAGCAGGTGATGCTGACGTTTTCGCATAATCATTGTGGCCCAAGGCTGGGCGATGATTTAATCGATTACTATCCGGTCGATGCCGATCAGGTAAAACTTATTGATGAATACACTTCGCAAATGGTTGCTGAGTGTGTCGCGATGGTGGGAAGATCGCTGGCGAATCTCCAGCCGGCGTTGCTTTTTCAGGGAGAAGGAAAAGCGACTTTTGCAGTCAATCGGCGAAACAACAAAGAAGCAGAAGTTCCCGGTATGATCGCGCGAGGTGAAAAGCTGAAAGGTCCGGTTGATCACGCTGTCCCTGTCTTGAAAGTGACACGACCGGATGGAAAAATTGCAGCGATCCTGTTTGGTTACGCTTGTCATCCAACAACGCTCAGCTTTAAGAAGTGGTGTGGCGATTACCCCGGCTTTGCACAGGTTGAGTTAGAAAAAAAATATCCCGGAGCAACCGCGATGTTCGTCAACACCTGCGGAGGCGATCAAAACCCGCTCCCCCGGCGTAAAGTCGAGCTATGCGAAAAATATGGAATGATGCTTGCAGAAGGTGTCAAAGAGGCATTGAAACAACCGCTTCAACCTGTTTCGTCAAAACTTCGCACTGCCTTTGAGTATGTCGAACTTTCTTACCTGAAAGTTGTGCAGCGTGAAGAACTTGAGCGGCTCGTCAAAGATAAAAACCGAATTCGCGCCCGCTGGGCAACTCGCATGCTGGGGAAACTGGATCAGGGCGAAACATTTTCGCCCAGCTATCCGTATCCCATTCACGCCTGGCAATTGGGAAATGAAATGCTCGTTATCGGCATGGGGGCAGAAACGGTTGTCGATTTTGCGATCCGTTTCAAAAAGGAGTTCGGTCCCGGCACCTGGGTTTGTGGCTATGCTGACGATATGATTTCGTACATTCCTTCCAGGCGTGTTTGGGGCGAAGGGGGATACGAAGGTGGTTCAAACCTGTACGAATACGGCAGACCCGCCTTCCGCTGGGCAGGCGATATCGAAGACCGCATCGCAGAAACCGTCCATCGCCTTGTAAAACAAGTTCAGCAATAGTTTCATACTTCGACAGTAACGTCAAATTACACAAAAAAGCCCGTGGTGACGCCGCGATATTCAAGCGAATACTGGAAAAGCTGTTCTGGCTTCCTGTTCTAATCTCAGTTGACAATGTGTGTGTAGGTTAAGATGAGTGCAGTGAAAGGAATCACTGTGGAGACTTCATATCTTATAAACCAGGGAGGGTAACACTGGGCTGTTAAAATGTTGGGGTTGTGGGGTAAAATGTCTGTTCTTGAATGGGATGGTTTTTGTTCCCATGATACTCTCTTTATTTGTCCCCCCAGGTAACGGTTAGGATGACCATGGCGTTTAAGGATTTCAAGTCT
>JAJRTM010000718.1 GCA_024278285.1 Planctomycetota bacterium | reverse complement strand
CCACTCTCATCCGCAGGCAAACGGGAGCAACCTTGCTCAAACATATCGCGACTCCTTGCTGGTGTTTGTTTTAGTTCAAACATAACCTTAGCAAGAGTCGCGACTTATGAAAACATGAACGGTATTGCCGTTAAACGATTTGTTTTTTGTCCGTTTCGTGTCTTGTCTGTTTCGTGGTTCCTTACGATTCAGAATCTATTTCACAGCATAAAAATAAACCGCAGCGATGCCTGGAAATTTCAACCGCATTGTAGCACGTTGCCGCCTTGCTGACCTGCTCCTGGTCCCAGTTCAATGTGCGAATCGGCTGCGGAAAGAATCATTGGGTGATGTTCGATAATAATGATTGTGTTTGCTTGAGATTGAATGGCCAGCAGTGTATCGAGTAATTTTGAAATATCAGCCGCATGCAAACCGCTGGTTGGTTCGTCCAGAATGAGAATCGAGTTTTTAATCTCGAATGACATTTCCCTTGCCAGTTTTAACCGTTGAGCTTCTCCCCCCGAAAGCGTGCTGGCTGGTTGCCCGAGGCATAAATAACCCAGCCCGATTTTCTGAAGTGGTTCGAGTCGCTGCGTAATCGTGGTGATATCCGCCCACATTTCCAACGCTTCATCAATCGTCATTTCCAACAGTTCTGAAGGTGAATATCCTCTGTATTTCACTGCGAGTGTTTGAGGATTAAATCGTTTTCCCTGACACTGCGGACAAGTCACGAGTGCATCGGAAAGCATTTTCATTTTCAAGCGAATATTCCCCTGCCCTTTACACTGCGGGCAGGTTCCACTGCTGGAATTAAAACTAAAACGCCCGGCATTATAGCCGCGAATGCGAGCCAGTTTTGTCTGTGCGAGCAACTTTCGAACATGATCCCAGGCACCGGAAAATGTCGCCGGGCAGGAGCGGGCACTTTTGCCGGGGGGCGTTTGATCAACCAGAAGCAACTTTTCAAATGGTTGATCGCAGTGAAGTCTCCCCAGTTCTTTGTGCAGTGCTGCTCTTTCTCTGCGAGGATATAATCTGGCAAATAGATGTTCTTTCAATAACGGAGCAAGTGCGTCGAGAATGAGCGTACTTTTCCCGGAACCACTCACGCCCGAGATACACGTCAATTGATTGAAAGGGATTTGAATGGAAACATTTTTCAGGTTGTGCAGTGCCACTTGCTCAAGAATGATTGAAGTCGATTTCGCTTTGAGGGAGCATTGATTTGCTCGAGGCGTATTCCAATCTGAAGAGAGGTTAAGATATTTCCCGGTGGCGGTATCTGTCGCTTTCAGCAACTCTTCGGGCGTTCCTGCAAAGAGAAGTTTTCCTCCTTGCTTGCCTCCCACGGGACCGAATTCCAGAATATAGTCGGCTGCGCGAATAAAATCGAGATCGTGTTCGACACAAATAACCGTGCTACCTTCCTGGACCATTTCCTGCAGGATTTTCAACAAACGAGCCGTATCTTGTTTGTGTAGCCCTGCGGTTGGTTCATCGAGAATGAAACAGCCGCCTTGCAGTTGCGTTCCCAGGCATCTTGCGAGCCGCACTCGTTGCAGCTCTCCGCCGGAAAGTGTGCCTGCGCTGCGATTGAGCGAAAGGTAACCGACGCCGACCGCATCCAGAAATTCAAAACGCGAAACGAGTGGTTCAACCAACTTGGTTGCCATCAAACGATCAATTTTGTCCTCGAATGATTCAGGTAGTGAAAGCAGCCACTGCTTTGCATTGTCCAACGGCAAACTCAATAATTCCGTGATTGTTATTAGCTGGACTTTGACACTGCGAGCCATCTGATTCAATCGCGAACCCTGGCATGTTGAACAAACAACTTCTTCGTGATCTTCACAGCCAGGATCAACAGTGCCAGGATCAACACTGCCAGAATCAATCTTCTCTACACCGGTTCCTTCGCAAGCAGGGCAGGCACCGTGCGGATTGTGCCAACTGAAAGTGCGTGGTTCCAAAGGAGGAAAACTTTGATCGCAATTCCCGCAGGTATAATCACGATGAAAAAGGCGGTCGTGCCATTCTCCCTCTTTTTGAAAAACAGCGATGCACATCCCATCGCCCAGCCGTAACGCATGATCGACCGAATCGGCCAGCCGGCTGCGGATATCTGGCTTGATCACAAGACGATCAACAACTGCTTCAATTGTATGAGGCTGATTTTTGTCGAGTTCGGGTACATCGCTGATATCGATAATATCGGCATTGACTCTGGCGCGAACATAACCATCTTTGAAAATTTGTTCGAAGATGGCACGATGTTCTCCCGTTTTTTCTCGAACCATCGGGGCAAGTAATATAAGTTTGGTTCGCTCGGGGTGTTCAAGAAGTTGAGCGACAATTCGCTCGGGAGAAACCGCAGTGACGGGAATTTGACATTCCGGGCAGTAAATCGTGCCAAGTCTCGCGAACAGTAGCCGCAGATAATCGAGAATTTCTGTGAGTGTCGCAACGGTGCTGCGTGAATTTTGCGAACCTCTTTGTTGAGAGACCGAAATTACCGGCGGCAAGCCTTCAATGCAATCAACATCTGGCCTGGGAAGTTGATCCAGATAAGCCCTGGAACGCCCCGCGATTGTCCCGAGAAATCGGCGCTGCCCTTCTGCAAATAATGTATGAAAAGCAAATGAACTTTTCCCAGAACCACTCACCCCGGTAATAACACTCAGCGATTGGCGGGGGATTGAAAGATCGACACCCTGCAAATTGTGCGTTCTCGCTCCACGAACAATAATCTTTCCCTGATTAGATTCTCCCAACTCAAATTTCATCAATGAACATTCTTTATTGCCTGGCCGATTTTGTCGGGACTCGATTCCCTGTTATCGTAGCAATCATAGGTGACAGTCTACAATTTAGTATCTTATCAATGAAATGCTGCGAAAAAGTGGCAGGGTATTTTTGAGAGCCACGGATGAACACCGATTTTCACGGATGATAGAGATCAGTCAAATTTTCCCTGCCCAGGATATCTTCTCAAAAACAAGAGAGATAAATAAAATTTAGCTTGCGCCGTTCAGCATTCCATCCGTGCGACTAACGTTAAAAGTTTACGACGCGTACGCAAATTATTTCAAGGCGAGGACATAACATCAATGAGTCATACGAGTTAAATAGCGAT
>JAJRTM010000717.1 GCA_024278285.1 Planctomycetota bacterium | reverse complement strand
GCCGCCATTACCCACGAAAAAAGAAGAAAAAACAAATCAGCTCCCCACAAATTCTTGAAGCAACAAAACAACAAATCGAGACAGCCAAAGAACTTAAGAAAACCCAAGCCAATTTTCACTTCACGGCGTAGAGTGGCACCCAATTTGAACCCAAGTCAATTCATTTCGTCAATGGCACCTGGCGGTCCCTGTGGTGGCTCATTGATCGTTTACAGATGAATGGAGGCTAACACCTTGCCGCTAATAACCATTTGAGATCGGACGGTGATTTTTCGAACGATCCTAACCGGATCAATATTGCGAGCCGGCCAATAAAATCATTCTTCGAGGGGCGTTGCAACTGGTTCTATCATTATATTCGGAATAGCTTAACAGCAGTTTTGATTGAGAGGGCAAAAACGTTCAATCTCACTTTGACTTCTTTGCTGGTAATGACGATTCGATCCGTATTGAGAGTTTTAGCTGTTTGGCGGGGGCGTGTTTCGTTCCACTGCTGCGAGCCAAAATCCAATTGTAAAAAGGCCGTCATCACTGCTGGTCATCATCACTTTAATTTTTTACTTATTTTCCAAGTCTGTCGCTGGTGGTTTCCAGGAACAGTCATTGAGGAGCCTGCAGGATGTTGGTTCTGTCCCGACAGCGCGATGAAAGCATAATCATCGGCGACAATATTAAAATTACGATCGTCGATATTCGAGGCGACAAAATTCGTATTGGAATCGAAGCACCTCCTGAAATCGCGGTGCATCGAGAAGAAGTTTATGATGCAATTCAACGCGATAAACAGTCAAAGCCAGCCAAGGGAACGGAGTAGCCGAAAACTTCTTCACGACAACCAACAAGCATGTTGATCATTTCACTCAGTTAATCTAACGCCGTATATAATAGAGTCAGATACCCCAGCTCGGCTGGTTCATTCTGATAGCCGTAACCAAATTGACATTTTTCTAGAGTTTGTGAGCCGTTCACCAACTTTTACCGTTAGTAGTACAATTTCTTTCCGATGGGCGATTCGAAACGCTATTCTCGCCCCAAAGCCTGCCGCATCGCACCCGGTCTCTCCAGTCGCCCCATTTCCCCTTTTCTGTTTATTTCTCAAATTCTCTGTATTTTACTCAAGTTGCCTTTGGGGAAAGCCGATCACAGACTGATAGTCGGTGTTGTTTTCGGACGATGCTGGTTGCAGCGCGGATTTGATATCTGGGCTGTTGGTCCGTTTTATGCCAGATTTTACAGATGTTCTCCCCGCAATCACCATTTTCGGGAGCAAGAGGATGTCAGCAGGATGGAGCGGATTCAGGAGGAATGTGAAAGGCATGGGAAGCCAGTTCTGGAGAGTCATTCCTTGAGGGAAATAGAGTTCTGTCAGGAATGACAAGTTTACCAAACGAGTCACCACCCAGGTTACTGGCCACCCAACAAAATAGTGGTGCGGTCAAACCAACAAAGTAGGAAAGGCAACTAACAATGACGAGGATTAATACGAATGTCGCAGCGTTGCGAGGTTTAAGGAGTTTGAACAGGGCTAACGACCTGCAGAACACGGCGCTCACGCGTCTGTCAACAGGTTTGAAAATTAACTCTGGTAAGGATAATCCTGCCGGTTTGATTGCAGGCGAAACCTTGCGATCACAGATTTCCGCGATTGAGCAATCAATCAAGAACAGTTCGCGAGCAAACAATGTTATCGCGACCGCAGATGCAGCACTTGGCGAAATTAGTAACCTGCTTAATCAGGTACGTGGACTGGTTCAGGAATCGCTGAACAGTGGTGCTTTGTCACAATCAGAAATTGAAGCGAACCAGCTTCAGGTTGATGCAGCGTTATCTGCTGTGAACCGAATTTCAGCGAACACCACATTTGCTGGCGATAAACTGATTGATGGTAGTAAGGCATTTGTCACACAATTAACGGCGGGCGATTCTGCCAAACTGGACGATTTCCAGATTAACGAAGCTGTTTTCAGCTCCAGCTCAACCATTGAGATTGAAGCTGCCATTACGAAACAAGCTGAAAAAGGCGAATTGCGATACCTTCAAGGGAATCTGAGTTCTGCTTCTACAATTGAAATCGCTGGTTCAACAGGATCACAGGTTATTTTCCTGGGTGCTTCCAGTACTTCAGCAGATATCCAGAATGCGGTGAATGCCGTTTCGGATGTGACCGGAGTTATCGCCAGTTTCGATCCTGGTTTAACCTTCACTGAAGGTGCCAACCAGGGTAGCGTGAACATCAATACGGGAACTGTTGTTGCCAACACAGTTAGTGTGGCTGCATCGACAACCGCTGGTTCGTTGACATTTACCGATGCTCGTGCAACCTCAACGCTTGGTACCGATACTTCTCTTGGTGGAACTGTACGAGTTGTTATTGCAGATGGGACTACGGCTGGTGGGCTGAGTGTCTCTGGTGTAACAACAGTTTCTGGCGTAACTACAGTGACTGTTGAATTGGCCAATACCGGAACAACGGTTGCTACCTCGACCATTGCCGATATCGCTGCTCTAATTAACAGTGGAACTTCCACTAACGCAGTTGCAGCACAGGCTTATGTTGACGCAACTGCAGTTGGTACAGGAACGACCGTTGGTGCTACAGCCGGCGCTGCTGCTTTAACAGGTGGTGGTGATATTTCAGATATCAAATTTGAAGATAACCGTAACAGCGGTTCTGGTGGATCGGTTGCCAGTTTGGGCGGAGAAGTCTTCGTTCAATTTGTCGATGCAGCCACAGCGACCGCTTCACTGTCGGTTTCCAGTGTGGTGACGAATGCAGAAACTGGCGATACGACCGTGACGATTCAGAGTGCACGGGTCAGTGGTGCGAACACTTCAACCATTTCTGACGTGTTGTCATTGGTTAACTCTGGAACTTCGACCAATGCGGTTGAAGCTCAGAAGTTTGTTGCTGCTTCTGCATCAACTGCTGATACTGCAAGTACCTCGATCTTTTCAGCAGGAACTTCAGCTTCGCAGCTTACTGGTGGAAACGATGGAGCGAACAACGACATTACCTTCAACGATTCGCGTGCTTACGGCACCGACGGGGTTGTGAATGTTGTATTCGTCTCAACAACAGCTTCCAATGCAACACTTTCTGTATCTGTTGCCCAGACAGGGACAGCCGATAACACGGTTACTGTCAATCTTGCATCAGATGCCTTCGGTAATATCACAACAACAGCCGCTGATATCCGAACCTTCATTCAAACTGATACCAGCGACGGAGCAGCCTCTGCCCGTAATCTGGTCAGTATCGATGTCGAAGGAAGTGGAGGAGAAGTCGTCTCTGCTCAGTCACAAAAAACTGTTGATGTGGCCAGTCGAATTCTGAAACTGAACAGTACCGACTATGGTGCCTCCCAATTTGTTGCTGTCAATGTATTGAGCGGTTCATTTGAAACGACAATCGACGACAATATTACGAACGCGTCACGTGATACGGGTGTCGATCTGGAAGCTTCGATCAACGGACAGGTTGCTCAAACTTCCGGTTTGAAAGCACGAATCAAGACCTTCTCTCTCGATGCAGAGTTGACCTTTAACGAAGCAAACAACGTGCAAGGTCGCCGAGCCGTTGTTACCATCACTGGTGGTGGTTCACTGTTCCAGATTGGTCAGGAAGTATCTGCAGCCGGTCAAATTGGGATCGGAATTCAAGCCGTCAACACCGCTCGACTTGGTGGGGTTGCTGGTAAGTTGTACGAACTTGGTACCGGTGCTGGAAAAAGTTTGCTCGATATCGGACCGGATACACCCGGTTCTAATCTGGTCGATATCATTGAACAATCGATCAACGAAGTTTCAACTCTTCGTGGTCGACTCGGTGCGATTCAGAAAAACGTGATCGATACCAACATCAATACGCTCGGTATTGCGTTGGAAAACATTTCTGAAGCTCGGTCTGCCATCGTCGATACCGACTTTGCAGAAACGACTGCTCAATTGACAAAATCCCAGATCCTGTCTCAGGCAGGTATCTCAGTATTGTCAATCGCTAACCAGAACCCGTCACAGGTATTAGCTCTCCTCGGATAATCTAACCCTGTCGACAAAAAATAACTCTCCTGTCTCTTAGAGGCAGGAGAGTTTTTTCGTTTGTAAATTGAAGTTCAAAACACTCTATTCAATCGGAATGGTGTAGCTTAACGCACCGATGGGCTGCCCTTGAGGGACATCTCGATAATTTTCATGGCACATAATACATTTATCCATGACCACAGGAATGGGAGTGGCGTATTGCAGATAACGCTTGCCATCTTTCTTGATCACTTTTTCATACGTTTTTGCACCACCAAGTAGTGCCTTCACGGCTGCCTGCTCAAACCCTTTACGTGGAATGTTATCATCATCATACGCTTCGCCGGAAGCATCGATCAAGCGAACTTCATGATACCCCTTTTCTTTCATGACTTTGAACAACGCTTGAAAAGCATCGCCTGCAGCCAGATCCGAATCTTCTTTCACGTAATGTGTCGTAATGAGAACGATGGCGTTCTTGTAGAGGGTATCCAGCATTTCGCCCATTTTGCGAGCGCGATCAACAGCCGGCCTTTTCTTCTTTTCCTCTGCAGCGCCAATTTGAAAAGAACTGAAAATCAGTAATCCCATTAATGACAAAATCATCATACGCTTCATGAAAGTATCTCTCTATAAAAACAGGTGAACCATTAATTTGCCGCATCGGTTTTCAATTCAACAAGTTTTGTTCCAGAAGGAATCAAATCGCTGAGGGTATGTTGCCCCAAATACTCTCGCTGAATACGTTCTGCCTCTGCAAAAACATCTTTCAACTTGCAATTTGGCTGTATCCGACAAACCCCATCCACAGCGACACAATCGAGAAGATGCAGCGACCCTTCGAATCGATCAATCAATTCTCCCAGGTTAATGTCTTCCGAATTCTGAGCCAGTTCGATCCCGCCGCCCACGCCGCGTACCGTTCGAATGTAGCCTTCCTGAGAAAGACGACGAACAACTTTCGCCAGGTGATCGCGCGAAATCTCGAAGAAACTCGCTATGTCCTGAATTGAACTTCGCTTACGCTCAGCCGCCAGGTACATCAGAGTTCGTAACGCATAATCTGTGTGAAGTGATAACCGCATAAGACAATTCCAGCAATTAAGGTACTCGTTATGCCTCTTTAGGTCAACCGAGTTTATGATAAAAAAAAGTAACCATTCAATTTGCAGGGTGCGCTCTTGAGGCCCCTCCTGACAACTTAAATAATTAACAGGCCATGTCATGATCCAGTTTTGGCGTTGATAGAGAAGTTCGCATCTTGTAGGGTGCGTGGTTACAATGCATTCTACATCAATAAAATAAAATTGAAAGAAAACATGCTGACTGTTGAACAAGCTCTTGTTGCGATCAAAGAAACAATTTCCCCAATTTCTGCCAGTGGCCTGCCGTTAAATGAAGTGGCGGGGTTGCCGCTGGCGGAACCGATTATTGCAACCGTCGATTCCCCGCCGTTTAATAAATCGCTGATGGATGGCTTTGCGGTTCGCTCTTGTGATATCGATCGCGCGGGAGTTGAACTTGATGTTTTGGAACGACTGACCGCGGGCGAAGTCCCGACCGTTTCACTCACTGCCGGGAAAACCGTGCAGGTGATGACAGGCACACAACTTCCTGCAGGGACAGATGCCGTCGTTAAAATTGAAGATGTCAGCGGCGCAGAATCGGATCGGATTCGTGTTGAGATCTCCAGTATTGCTCCGAGCCGCAACATGCTGCATCAGGGGGAATCGCTGCAAGCAGGGGAAACTGTTCTGGATGCGGGAACAGTGTTAAGATTTCCACAGATCAGCTTACTCGCTGAACTTGGCTTTGCAGAAGTCCAGGTTTTTCGGCGTCCCACGGTTTCGATTCTTGCAACAGGAAACGAATTAGTTCCTGTCGATCAAACTCCCGGTCCCGGACAAATTCGTAATTCCAACGAAGCGATGCTGATCTCGCAAATTGAAAATGCCAACGCGATCGCCGTTCCATTAGGAATTGCCCGCGATGAAGTCGATGAACTGCGAGTCAAAATCTTGCAGGGATTGGAATCCGATTTTCTCATTCTCTCGGGAGGCGTTTCAGCAGGCGTACTCGATTTAGTTCCGAAAATACTTCAGGAAATGGGAGTGAAGCAGGTCTTTCATAAGGTGCAACTCAAGCCGGGCAAGCCGATCTGGTTTGGCGAGTACAGCCGGGAAGATGGCAAGCGAAGTTACGTTTTCGGCCTGCCGGGTAATCCGGTCAGTGCGCTGGTTTGCTTTGAATTGTTCGTCCGAAGTGCATTAAGGTCTTTTCAGGGAAGTGAAAACGTAGCTAATTCCTTGCATACCGCTTACTTACAGCAAGCTCATCTAGTCAAATCTGAGCGTCCTGTTTATTATCCCGCACAGATTTCCTTTTCCGCAGGAAAAATCTTGGCGAAACCGGTCCGTTGGGTCGGTTCTGCGGATATCCGAGGGACAGCATTGGCAAATGGCATGATCTGTTTTCCACCGGGCGAGAAATCATACCAACCAGGCGACGAGGTACAAATTCAGTTCTGGCATTCAGAACCGTAAGGCAGGCTTTCCAGCCTGACAAATACGGTTTTATGATGAAGAAAATTTCGTTTAACGGCAAGCCAAAGGCGACTGCGAAAAGAGGTATGCTTTACATAAAAACCGAAAACAGATTTGACTTCCATTAAACGATCAATTTGCTCATTTTCTTAACATAGTAAATAATAAATGTAACGATTCAGCGACGTTTAGTTTCTATAGGAATTCAGGGTGTTGGTAGGGTCCGCTATTGCGGACCACCGCACGAAGTTGGGGGATCCACCTTCCATCGTGGTCCGCGGGTAGCGCACCCTACGCCAAAGCTGAATAGTAAATAATAAAGACGAAGCTTTTTTTGTGTCAGGCTGGAAAGCCTAACCTACGAATTAACAAGGCGAATTTCATGGATGATGTTTCAACACAACTTCAACCGGTTGAACAACAGCAATCGAAGACAAAGAAAAAACGGGGTCGCGTGGAACTGAGTGTGCATCAAATTATTGACCGGGCAGAAAACCGACCAGCCGGCGTGCGCGGTGCGTTACTGCTTTCGATCATCGCAGGCTTTGCGATGTGGGCCAGTTTCCCGCCGCTCGATTTTGCACCACTCGCCTGGCTGGCGCCCATTCCCTGGCTACTGCTTATTCGTTTGAAGCGACCGACACGCTGGATGTATACCGCCAGTTATCTGGGAACATTATGCTTCACCGTTCCCGCTTTACAATGGATGCGATACGGCGACCCGCTCATGTACTTCGCCTGGATTCTTCTTGCCGGTTATGTTGCTGCGTATGTGCCGGTTTTTATCGGGATTTCACGAATTGCGGTTCATCGTTGGAAGATGCCGTTACTTTGGACTGCCCCTGTTGTCTGGACAGGTTTGGAATACCTTCGCGGCTTCCTCTTCACCGGATTCGGCTGGTACTATCTGGGACATACACAATATCGCTGGACGGAACTAATCCAAGTTAGTGATCTGTTCGGAGCTTACAGCGTCAGCTATTTTGTGATGTTATTCTCAGCGGCCATCGCATTACAAATACCATCGCGTTTTCTAAATAAATTACGCCTCGTTCCAGAATTACAAAAAGATAATGAACCAGCGACTGCATTGGTCAAGCAACCTTTCAGGCAACTGGTTGTTGCCTCGCTTGTTCTTGTCGCGGTCATCGGTTACGGATATTTCAGACGTTCCCAAGCCGACTTCCAACCGGGACCGCGAGTTGCTTTGGTGCAGGGGAATTTCAAGGCAGCGTTACATATTCCGCGTGAACAATACGAAGAGTCTTACCTTGTTCATAACGAATTAACCAGCTACGCGGTCAAGCAGCAGCCCGATATTATCGTTTGGCCCGAAGGGATGTTTCGATACACCTTGCAGCAAGCAGACCCTTCCCTGACGCCGGCAGATCTTGCTGATATCGCCCCCTTCTTCCCGCCCGAATCGTGGAAAGATACTCGCGTGGCAGATACCCTGGCTGAGCTAAGCGAAAAGGCAGGGGCAGCGATGGTGATTGGTCTGGGATGCTACGAAGCAAAACCGAATCAGCTCGGTCAATATAATTCTGCCCAACTCATCACTCCCGAAGAAGGACTCGGACCGCGTTACGATAAATTACATCGCGTTCCGTTCGGCGAATACATACCCGGCAAAGACCTGCCAATTCTCTCCGCTTATATCCCTGATAATTTCGGGCTGACTGCGGGGAAATCTGCGACACTGTTTGAATACAAAAACTGGCGGTTTGCTCCGGTCATCTGTTTTGAAGATACGGTGCCTCACGTTGTCCGCAAGATTGTACGGTCGGTCGAAAAGAATTCATCAACCAAAAAACCGATCGATTTTCTGGTGAATCTTTCCAACGATGGCTGGTTCGCCGGCTCCAGCGAACACGATCAACATTTAATCACGGCTCAATTCCGAGCAGTTGAATGCAGAAAACCGTTGGTACGAGCCGCCAACATGGGGATCTCCTCCTTCATCGATGGCGATGGCGTCGTGATCAATCCCGAAGTCTTTCTCGAAAGAGACCCGGTCAGCGGCGAACCCCGCCAATCGAGTTTTATCGACCCGAAAACAGGAACGTATCGCAGAAAAATCGATGCCGTTCTTGTGCAGACAATTCCGCTCGATAACCGCAGTTCGCTGTATCTACTTTGGGGAGACTGGTTCGCACAAAGTTGCTTACTTACCTGCTTCGGCTTGTTTCTTTCCCGCTGGGTTCCTGTCAAGAAAAAGCGGGAGGAAGTTTCCAATGCCTGAAGAAGTGAATCAATCAAGCAGCCTGGGAGTCTTAGCGTGCAACGATTTCTTTTTCGAAACACGCATCTGCGATACCGCAAAATAATTAAAACGCGAGGTGCGATGCTTTTCTGATCTGGATCAACTAGCAAAGCAACTTTCAACGGAAAAAGTTTCGCTACTGCTCATCGATCTTTCTTCGATGAGCAACTGCCTGGACGAACTGCCCCGTCTTCGTGAACTTGCACCCAAGCTGACAGTAATCGCGTTCGGTTCGCACGTTCAAACAGACTTGCTGAAACAAGCCCGCAAAGCCGGCTGCAATACCGTCATGCCCCGCAGTCGCTTCACGAATGAACTGGCAAACCTTCTGCAAGAATACCTGCCCACAGTTTGATAGCCCATCCGCTTTTCGTAGGATGGCGTGCTTGCACCTGTTGTTTATACATAAGTTTTTTTGCCGGGGCCGAAGGTGAGCCAGGCGAGGGTGAAGTCGGTCATGCGGCGGATGCCAATCCAGATCGGCTGGGGGCCGGGCGGGGCTTCCGT
>JAJRTM010000060.1 GCA_024278285.1 Planctomycetota bacterium | reverse complement strand
GCAACAAATTCCGTCGTCCCTACAGGACTTTATCCTCTTGCAACCAATACCCCAGGTTAAAACCTGGGGCTATTTGCCAATGTCCCTCCGGGACAAAACTTATGTATAAACAACAGCGTGCTTGCACCCATCAAATGTGGTTTCCATTTTCGTGAATCGTACGGTGTGTTGTAATCCTATTGCTTGGGAGAATTTGTTTTCCATCGTGGTCCGCAATAGCAGACCCTACGAGCTTACGAATTCAGGATTCAAGAAGTGTTTTGATTTTCGCAATCGGTACTTCTTCTCGAGAGATCAGCGGTTCGGCGTAGCTGCTGTGAATACTCCAGCCCCAGTAGCGGGCTCGGTCGCGGATGTCATCCAGAACTGTCGGGAAGGTTTCTGTTTTCCCCTCCATTAACTGGCTGTGGTAGCAGCGGATGGCATTCATTTTTTCATCGAGCTGATCAGAAATATCGACGACAACGCTCGGCTTGGGATGAATTCGCAGGTGAATACTAAGGTAGTAAAACAAGCGGGGTGTCCAGTACGGTTCTGCTTCCATATCGGTCCGGGATAGCTTGGCGTAAAATCTGGCATCATCACAGAGCCGACTTGCCTGGACGTGATCGGGATGCACATCTTCTTCCCACGGAGCGAGAATTAACTGCGGGCGTGTGCGGCGAATACAATTTGCGATTTCCCGTCGGGCATCCAAATTGGCCATTAAGTTTCGATTTGGTAAGCCAAGATTGTCTCGCCAATCAAGCTGTAACACTTCAGTTGCAGCCGAAGTTTCCTTTTTGCGTTTCGCTTCTGTGCCATGTGGCGTTGGTTCGCCCGATGTTAAATCGAGAACGCCCGTCTTCAAGCCTTCTGCTTTTGCTTTCAAAAGAATCCCGCCAACAGAAATCTCAGCATCATCCGGGTGTGTCGCAATGACTAAAAGATCAAGCATTATTGTAAAACCGTATTGGCTGAGAAAACTGATAAGACGATTGGTGTTTTAGAGCATTGCCTATCTGTTGACGCAGTCGCGATCGGCTTGCCGTTAAACGAATCGTCTGTGACCATGCAGAGTATTGTTGATTGTTGTTACTGAATGGGAATCGGCTGGAGAAGCAAGTGGTCTTTTATGTTGTGCTGGCGAGGAGGACGTGGGCGGGTGGTACGAGAAGTATTTGTGGCGAGGGAGTTTGAGTGCCCGGCTTGCTTAATTATTTGTGGAGGCTTGGCTACTTCGTACTGTTCATACAACGCATTTTTCAATGGCAAGTTATTTGAATGATTCGCTCCAGGTTTTGTAGAGGGAACAGCGGGGTTGGGGGAGTAAGCGGTTTTTATCGGTACCGCAGAGTTAACTTTGGCGGGGGCCTTTCGTGAAATGCCACTGGCTAATTGAATTCCTCTTTGAGTCCGTTTATTAGCTAACTCCATTCGCATTGCTTGTTTAAGTCGCTGGGCAACTTCACTGTTTGGAGTGCTGATGAGTGCATCGTTGACCCGTAACAAGCCATCTTCTTCAATCAATCGAACATTCATCACAGAATTATTCCCGGCGAAGGTGACAAGAGTTTCTTGTTTATCGGTTGTGTTAAACTCGATAACAATTTCCTGCTTCCCTTTTTTGTTTTTTTTGTTTTTCTTGAATTGATTTCCTGATTCTGGAAACTTGATTTTCGGATGCCCTGCTGAGACGTGAGTGAGAAATGTGTAGGCAGTTTCCGGCATCGTTTGTGTCATCGAAAAAACGCGGCTGTAAAAATCGTCCGTCACCAGGCGAACCGTTTGCCTGGGTTGGTTATTGTGGATACTGGCTGCCAGTTCGTAGACAGGGACAATCGCAGCGAGATGATCTTTTAGTGAAATCTGCTGATCCAAATCCATTTCATCTTTTATATCAATGAGTACATCATCCACCAGAACCCGTCCGCCCTGGTCATGCAGCACGACTGTGAATTGATCGGAACCGGTTGCAAAACGAACGCGTGTTACTTCGCCCTGGAATTTTGTTTCCAGTAGATGAGCATTCTCCAAATCGTTCAGCGGGATCGGCAAAATCGCCAATGTTTGCTTACTGGCTCGACTCCACGTTTTTCCATGAAAATCGCGGGTTGTGTTATGCTGAAGCATTTTGGCATCTCGCTGGGCAAGTGAGGCAACAAATAATTCCGCAACGGGACGGGCAGTTAATGCAGAAATGAGCGATAATGTCTGCTGTTTTTCCATGTTGTATAAGGTAACATCGGCAATGAAATATTCTTCCGGATTCTCTTTATCCTGTTTCAGCGTCATTTGAATGGTCTGTTTCTGATCATTCAAAATGACATCGGCTCGCAATTCAGAGAGTTTGACATCAACTTTTCCTTCCACTTCAAAAGATGAAGGCAGGGGAACATCACTCAATTTTGCAGGGCCCAGTCCCGCGGTGTAAAACTTATCAAAGGTTACCTGCTTCAGCTTCGCTTTATCGTTTTGTTGCCAGGCTTCAAGAAATACCATCGCCTGATTAACGATCTCTACTCGCTGCAATAACGAAGCAATACGAGATTCTTTATCTCGGCCGATCAAGGCCAGGTCGCTTACTTGCCAACCGGCTTCGCTTTGCTCCATCGAAAATTGAATCGTGCCATGCGGTCGATTCAATTTTACAACCGCTTTATCGCCGTTGATGTGAGCTTCCGGTCGAAACGATTTCGTCCGTTCTGCTTTTCCAACAACCAGAGAGATATTATAGGCCAATACAGAAGGGGGCAACTTTTCCAATGCTTCTTTTAGTTTTGGACTACTGCTGGCAAGCACTCGCTGGCGATCTCCTTCTGACCAGGAATCGAAAAATTCACGGGCGGAAAGCAGGACATCCATCTGGTCGGTGATGGGCATCACGATGATCTTCTTCCCTTTTCGTTGACGCAAATAGATATCGTCAACCTTCCATTGTTTCTTTTTCCCGTCGCTGAGCAGGCGATACATTATTTTACGTTTCTTCTTTTTGCCGAACCCAACGGTAACTTTCTTTTCTGTTTCTGAAACGTCTTCAACATTCAGGATTTTGAATTCCCCTTCGGGCAATTTTAATTGAGCCAACGCATCATCTGCCTGTGGATGCCGTAATGCTTTGGAAGCAAAATGGCTCGTTGTATTCTCGCGAAGCAATTCTAAGTTACCCGCTTCCAAACCAGTTTGAAACGCGGTAATGGTTCGCTTTTCGTGTATATTGGCGCAACCACTACATACCAGCAGTCCCAGGACAACCGGCAATGTTAAATGATAAACTGATAATGCAATTTTCTTTTCAAAAAAAGATTGTTTGAAAGAACGTGCATCGAAACGTGTTGCGAACTGAAAAAGACGCATACGAAGTACCTGACTCGAAGGAGGGAAAGTGAGATAGGATTTCAGGTGGGATAGAAAGGAAGGGAGTGAACTCTATCCGGAATGGTTTTGAAAGGTCAAGAGGAGGCAGTTGAAAGTGAAATAGAGAT
>JAJRTM010000716.1 GCA_024278285.1 Planctomycetota bacterium | reverse complement strand
CAAGCTTGTCGAAAAGGGAGGCGAACAGGCTGAACAGATCGTTATCGCAGAGTACGAACTGACCGATGTCGAAGGCGACGAGGAAAAACTCGGTTTCACCGATGCCGAAGCCTTCATGTCTTGGACAACCGCAAAAGCGTAGCGAACCAGTCCCGAAGAGGCTGTAATTGCTGATGAACGGTTTGTACGATGAGATTCACAACGCAGTTCTTAGCGATCTCTCTGATCTTCTTCTTTTGCCACTTTGCCTCAGCAGGTAAAGAGGCAAGTGAAACGTATAGCGTCCGCTTACGTGTGATATCGAAACTTGAGTATCACAACGTACCAATGGATCCGGTTATTGATTTTGCAAGGCTTATTCAAAAAGCAGGCTTGGTGGGTGCTGTTGATCCGAATTCAATCCAAGTGGTTAATCTTGCTACCGGGCAGCCTGTTTCGGTTGCGACCACTGACGACTTTGCTTACTCCGACAAGGGACGCGTCGAGTGGGTGATAACAGAGCCAGTTCATCTTGATTATGAAATCCTATTTCGTATTACGCCGAAACATGTCGTGCTAAAACCTCAGCGATACGTTCCTGCAATCGGAGTGGGAGACTTATTGCGTTACAACGCAGATGCCCTCCGTCCGATCACGCTGTTCTATTCCGCAGCAATGGCTGACCTGACTGGTGATGGCAAATTAGATTTAGTCGGTTGCTGGAACTACGCCTACCGTCCGGGGGATCCGTGGAGTGGCGTTGTTTGTTATCCTAGTCAGTCAGATTCTCACACAGTTCAATTCGGCGATTTGATTCGACCTCGTTATTCAAAAACAGCAAACGATGACGAACTGCACACGCTGGGCAACGACATCTATCTTTCTGCTGCTCTAGCCGATTTCAATAAAGATGGGAAAATCGACATTGTACAAACCGGGGCGAATACAAAATCAGCGACCTTCTTTTTGAATTCTGGTCAACGAGATCACTCGGGCTTACCAATTTTTACGCAATCAAAATCGATCAACGTTTCTAAATGGAGTGCTTGCAGAGCGGTTGATTTGAATGGTGATGGTGCACTCGATTTGGTTATTGATGGTCAGTATATCGAAAATAAAAACCCCGCTGGCTGGCCATTCCAGCCAGCAAAAGAAGTTGCTCTTCACACAGGTGATCAACCTTGTTTTCTTGATGTCAATAAAGACGGGCGACTCGATGCGGTAACACTTACCGAAGCAGGCGGAGCAGGGTTAAGCAATTATCAAGTTTCCTGGCAACGCAATATCGGTGAAGATAAGCCGAAGTTTGCCAAAGCTGAACGGCTCAGTTCAATCAACTCCCAAATTCAGCGACCGCGTGGTGTCAGTGCTGTTCGCGAGGGTTCGGAAGATGGGATTCTCGTGCAGTATGATGACTATCAGACGATCTCGTTTTTCAAGTTGGCAGATAACTCCCCAAAAGGAAAGCGTTTCGAACATCAATTTCGTGCAGAATCTAACTCAGCCGTTATGTCTCTCAGCGATCAGGCGTGGCCTTGCCTGTGCGACTGGGATGATGATGGGGATATCGATTTACTTGTAGGAGGCGGCTACGGTTGGCCTCGCATTGTGATCAATCAGGGGACATCGCCCCGCCCCGCCTTTGCAGAACCGAAACAAGTTCTGGCTGATAGCAAACCAATCCGCTTGTTGCGAGATGAAATTCTCGGACAGCCCAACTGTTGGCACAACATGGGTTATGTTTACCCCGTTTTCATCGATTGGGATAACGATGGTTTAGCGGACTTGATTTGCCCCAACGAAACGAATCGTATTTTCTGGTACAAAAATAAAGGGACACGCCAGAAACCAATCTTTGGCAAACAGCGTCAGATTCTTTGTGATGACTACCCGGACTCTGTCGAATTACGCACGCTTTCCGCTAAACGTGCCAGCAGTCCAGACTCTAACAACGGCGTCTATCCGACTGAAAAAGAACGACCGTTTCTGTGGCGAATGGGAGTCGCGTTCGCTGATTTCAATGGCGATGGATTAGCAGATTTTGTGACGCACGATGGGCATACACGAAAAGCAACGTTGTTTACACAGTACCGAAATAAAAAAGGATTACTTCAATTACGAAAAAACCGATTTTTGAAACTTGCAGATGGGCGAGAAATTAACGATGCCATTGTTAATCGCCGTTCTCATTGGACAGAATCGTTTCGAGCTGTTGATTGGGATAGCGATGGTTTGATGGATCTCATTTACAGTTTCGCTGGGGCCCATGGAGGCATTCAAGATGATGGCAGCATCTACCTGCTGCGAAATTGCGGCACGAAGACTGAGCCAAAATTTGAAAATCCCGTCACAATGCGATGTTTCGGCGAACCAATCCGCGTTACCAATCACGGTCCTCATCCTTGGGTGGGAGACTTCAACGCAGATGGCAAACCAGACCTGCTGTGCTGTGTTGAATGGAGTGTCTACCCTTTTTACAGCCATGCAGCTTTAGTAATGAAACAACGCCCGAAATATACGCTCGGACAAGTAAAGAAGATTCAAAAAGTAAGAGAGCTTCCCACTACTCGTTGACAACAAGTGAATGATCGAGTTCGACTCTCAATTTTTTTACTTTGCGTTTATCTGCATCGAGGATCGTAAATTTGAGGTTTTGCCAGGTGAGTGTGTCATTCTCTTTGGGAATCTTTCCGATTTGCGTGAAAACGAAACCGCCAATCGTTTCGTAATCTTCATCTTCGGGTAGCTGCAGATCGAACTGTTCGTTCAAATCGTCGATATGAACCCGGGCATCGACTTCAAACAGGCCGGGCTTAATTTCTCGAATTTCTTCTTCCTGTTTTTTGTCGTATTCGTCTTCGATCTCGCCAACAATTTCTTCGAGAATATCTTCCATCGTCACCAGACCAGCCACGCCGCCGTATTCGTCGAGGACAATCGCCATGTGAACCTGTTCGCGGCGCATCCGCTCTAACAGCCCTTCGATGCCAGTCGATTCCGGCACATACAACGGTTCCCGCAGGAAACTTGTCAACGGAATTTTATTTTCCTCGGAACCGCCCAATTGCTGAAGCAGATCCTTGGCGTAAAGAATACCGACCAGGTCATCAGGCGATTCACGATAAATCGGTACGCGGGAATGTCCTGCTTCGATCAATTGTTTACGGACTTCTTCGAGTGGCGTATCAACCTGAATGCAGACCATTTCGGTGCGAGGCGTCATCACCGCAGTCACATCTTCATTTTGAATTTCCATCAACCGTTGAATGATGCGGCCTGCGCTTGCTTCGATCGCTCCTTCTCGTTCGCCTTCATCGATCACGGTACGAATTTCTTCTGAAATTAATGTGGGGTCAATTTCATTCGGGGTTTCGCGTCCTGCGATGCGATAAAAAAGAGTATCAGTCGCTTCGATCACTTTCACAATCGGCGTCATTAACCAGGTAATCCCCAACAGCAGCGGCCAGATGTGGAACAAAAATCGTTCGCTGATGACTTCTGCCAGACAGCGGGGCAGAAGATAGCCAAAGCCGAGTAGGCAGGCTCCGATAAGAAAGATATCCAACTGGTTCGGCTGATCATAAAACGCAAACCCGCAGTATCCGAAAACGGAAACCAGAAACGCAACCTGCATCGCCAGTAAAGCTCGGGCATCATGCTTGAGGATATTTCCGAGCCGCTGTTCATTTTCTCGCTGTTTACAGATTGATTCCAGTCGTGATCGACTAAACTCCAAAAGCGAATGATACGCCAGAGCGAAGAAGAACGAACTGAAACAGAGAACTGTCAGGATGATCGATGGGACCACCGCGGAGTTGAACCTCTCTATGTTAGGAAAAAACAAACTCGTTCCCAAGCTCCAGCTTGGGAACGCACGGCAGGGAAGGTCTTCCTTCCCTTTCATTCAAGTTTTACTTTATCTGAAATCGTTTGGTGCCGACTTGAAGCAGGAGCTTCTTTCCCTTGCGTTTCCAAGCAGGAGCCTGGAAACGAGAAATAACACCTTTTCGCACAAAGCCTCTGCCAATGTTTTATCGTAAAATGGGGAATTCATCAATCGTTCTTCGGTCTGAAGTGTCGATTCTGTCCGCTGGAGCCTTCATTGGGGAAAAATCAGCTTGTTTGACAGGCCCGTCCGGGTTGGCTTGCATCTTATACTGTTTCTTGACTTTCAACTGGTGAGTCGCTTCAAACTCTCTGCCATCTGCTGTTTTGAAGGTCGCTTTCAACTCGATCTGCTGCCCGGATAAATCAGACAGAGAAACATTTTCGGGCCACGGTAGCTGGAAAACAAAACCAGAAGAGACCCAGCCCGCATTCCACTTTTCACGAACTTGTGCAGCAGTAAACCGATGCGTCCCCAGTAGAGAATCCTGCTGGTCAATAATATTGATGGTCACATCGCCGGGAAGTTTTATCGACTCGTTAAATTGGTCAACCGGAGTAAGCACCATGTTGATTAACGGGCGATTTGAATTTCCAATCGGGATGATCGAACTTTGATATTGGTCGATTTTCAATTTCGCCATGCGATACAAAACGTCGGCTTGCTCCGGGTGAAGAGGCTGTTTCCCGCTGGCGACCAGTTGCTGACGAAGACTGTTTGATTCCTGGCTGGCAACAGATAAATCAGCTTGCGCCCGTTCCAGTTGGCTCGCCAGTTTTGCAGCGTAATCCTGTTGTTCGCGAAGCCGTGCTTCCAGCAATTCGCCTTGCCGATCGGCTGCGCAGCCAACGGTTGCCTGTAGAACGAGTAACAGAATAAAACATCGCATCGCGTCATCCTTGACGACTTTTTGAATGTACCAAGTCCTGCTCGTTCCCAAACTTCTGCCTGGAAACGAGGAAATTATTCAGCCATATCGTAGGGTCCGCCGGGTGCCACTGTCTGGCTTGTCCAGCAGTGAGATCGCGGGAGTCATGGTGGAATCACACGAAAGAGCCAGCCGTTATTCCCGAATTTGAATGATGTTTTCTTTGTCTTAAAGTCTATAACAATAGGATATTCAACCGTAACTCGCACTGCTGGACGAGCCAGCAGTGGCACCCAATTTCGTTTCAAAAATATGGGAACGACAAGGTTAACACCCCCGGCTCGCCCTACTGTTTAATTACCGCCCTGTTGAGGCAGTTTATCGAGAACGTGATCAACCAAACCGTACTGCATTGCTTCCTCAGCCGTCATGAAATTATCGCGGTCGGTATCAGCTTCGATTTCTTCCAATGTTCGACCGGTATGTTGCTGAAGGATTTCGTTCATTCGCTTTTTGACTTTAATCACTTCCTTGGCATGAATTTCCAGTTCGACGGCTGTTCCTTCCATGCCCGCAAGTGGTTGATGGATCATAATACGGCTGTTCGGCAACGCATTCCGTTTGCCCGGTGTGCCCGCGGTCAACAAAACGGCTCCCATGCTCGCAGCCTGCCCCAGGCAGTACGTCGCGACATCACAACTGATGAACTGCATCGTATCGTAAATCGCCATCCCAGCGGTGATGGAGCCGCCGGGAGAGTTGATATACATGTGGACGTCGGAGTTTGGATCATCAAACTGCAAAAACAGGAGTTGGGCAACAATGCTGTTCGCAACCGCGTCGTTCACCTGCGATCCCAGGAAAATAATTCGATCTTTAAGCAAACGACTGTAAATATCCATGACCCGCTCTTCGCGGCCATTTTTTTCTACAACATAAGGAACCAGTGTTGTCATAATCTCAGCTTTCCGTGCGATATCTGTTTGTTTTTTTATAAGTAATTGCGATGTAATGAACAGAAGTGGTTACTTGGAATCTTTGGAATTATTTTTCTTTTCTTTCTTCACCACTTCATCAACCAGCCCATATTTTTTTGATTCTTCAGCCGTCAGGTAGCGATCTCGTTCGGTATCTTTGGCGATTGTTTCAATACTCTGTCCGGTATGCTCAGCCAGAATTTCATTCAGCGTTTCGCGGGTTTTGATGATTTCTAGTGCTTGAATTTCAATATCAGAAACCTGCCCGCCCACCTGACCGTAAGGTTGATGAATCATCATTTTGGAATGAGGCAGGCAATGCCGTTTCCCTTTGGCACCACCAGCCATCAGCACTGCACCGCCGCTCGCAGCCAGGCCGACACAATAAGTGGCGACATCGCAGTTGAGAAACTGCATCGTATCGTAAATTGCCAGCGTCGCGGAAACAGAACCGCCCGGCGAATTAATATAAAGGTGCACATCCTGATGCTTATTTTCAGATTGCAGAAACAATAATTTCATCACAATCAGGTTCGCACTTGCATCGTGAATCGGACCATCCAGAAAAATAATGCGGTTTTCAAGCAGCAAATCGCCAATCGTCATTTGTCGCTGACGTTGGTAACCGCCGCCTGAATTTTGAATATCCATCTGGCTGTGGTTAAGCAATCCACTTTGATTTCCACCCATCACAGGGTCAAAAGGCAATCTCGACATGCAGATCATTTCCTTCGTTGCAGATTATCACTCATTAATTTGTAAGCTGTAATTTAACGTAATCAGGGGAACTGTAGCAAGATCAGCAAACCGAGTCAGCACGAGTTCCCTGCACCAGCCAATCTCCCAGAAAAAACGGTTGGAAAATTGCCTGATGAAGCCTGAATAGCTCATTATAGGCGTAGTGGTCAAGGCAGAGGAGGAAAATTGACCGCAAGTTAAGCAAGTTGTAATGTTTTAAATGATTGAAAAATTGCTGACCCTACCGGATTCTATGTGCCGGTTTGAGTTAGCAATTACTGTCGAGTTTTACTGTTTTTTTGGCTGAAGGCCTCTTTTACCATAGCCTGGGGCATCGCCCCAGGAAAAAGGATCAGATTCACTAATTGGCTGAAAGCCATATTCAATGCTTTTGTTTATGGCTTTCAGCCAAAAGGGGCTTATTTTGATCTCTTCCTGGGGCGATGCCCCAGGCTATGATGAGATTGGCCTTCAGCCAATAAAAAACGGCTTGAAATTACTGGCACATAGAATCCAATAGGGTCAGAAAAATTGTAACTATTCAGCGCTGGGCGCATAAAAAAAGCCTCGATCACCGAAATGAAACGAGGCGAAAAACCATGTCCTCCGATTGCGACGGCGGAGTCGCTGCGAGAAGAGCGATGATCCGGTAGTGCAAGCACTCACCGTACTTTAGATCACAGCCCACGCTAAGTTTTAGGAACCCCCGACGGAATGTTGGAGCAACATGGTATTTTCCTGAATTAGTATTCAATTCTACTCATCGACCAACTCAGGTCAACAGGCTGAGCAAAATCCCAGAATTTGCCATATTATGCAAGAGCAATCTCGCCAAAAAGAAAACATTGCAAAATTGAATTTTCGCTCAAGAAATCTACTCCTTCGCCTTGACGATGGTCGCTTTTTTAATGTAGTCGAGCCGGGGGAAAGATTCTTTCAGGTAGAGATTGCCCAATTGCTGAATGTACCCTTGATTTGGTTTTTCGCCATATTCGGTATTCAGTTTTTCGACAACATCCATCCCTTTGATCACTTTTGCAAACGGAGAAAACCCCTGCCGATCCAACCCCGCGTTATTGCCAAAGTTGATGAATAGCTGCGTTGTCCGCGTATTGGGACCAGCCGTTGCGTAGGTAAGAGTTCCCCTTGTGTTAGAAACGAAAACAGGGTCATCCTTAATAGCATTGGCTTTCCATTTCGCCTGAACTTTCGGATCCCCATTGATGCCGACCTGTGCGATGAAGCCGGGGACGATGCGAAAGAATCGGCATTCATCGTAAAAACCTTCCGTGACCGCGGTATAAAAATGATCGGTCCCAATCGGTGCCCAGACCCGCACGCATTCAAAAACAATGTCTCCCTTAGTCGTCTCAAATTTTACTTGAAACTTTTCAGGAGCCTTTTTATCTGCTGCATTTGCAATGGGAGATGTGACATTTACCAGACAGGCGACTGCCGCCAAAGCCAAAGCTGAAATAGTGATTCTCATTTTCAATTGTTTCCTTCCCTGAAGTATTTGTTTGAGAGAAATTAACAAATCGTATCTCTCGTTTATGAATCGATCAGCATAACATTCAACAAAAGAAACGTCAGCCAACAGAGAGAATTTCTATCGCATTTCTATAAATTGATGAAAGATGGAGAATTCCTATTCATTCAATAAGGAGCAGAGGCATTTCTGTTGGTCTCGCTTGAGCATGCACTGTGGCGATTAAACTTGTGAATTTATACCGATTCACTTAAAAAAGGATGGCTTTTTTTGACAAAATGGGCAAATAAAGACTCGCCGATCCATTTATTGTTTGTTACGATAAAGTGGGCGTTTTGTCCATCCTGCCAATTGAAAGCGTTTCGTGGTGAAATATCCGTTTCGCTTAACCTACCTTCGGTGATTCCAAGATGGTATCCTGAGTGTTACTACCGGCTTGGATCGTCGTCTCAACTTTCATCAATCACCCGGTGCGTCATCGCGCACCCTGCGGGAAACTGTTGAGACTTGAAAAATCATATCTACCTGAGAGGAACAATTTGATGAAAAAACTGACTGGATTTTTGACTGTCGCCCTGCTGTTGAGCGGGCAATCGCTTTTTGCCCAGGGGTGGGGAACCATTACCGGGAAAATTGTTGTTGATGGCGCTCCGCCGCAATTGCCAGTATTGATAACCAAGGGAGATGCTACCGTCAAAGATGCGAGCGTCTGTGCTGTCAATGATATTCCCAATGAAAAACTCGTTGTCGGCAAAAAAGGTGGTTTGGCGAACTGCTTTGTTTATCTCTATCAACGTCGTGGAAAAGTTGATATTCATCCCGATTTGAAAAAGCCTGCCCAGGCAGTTATTCAATTTGATAACAAGGGGTGTGTTTTCTCTCCGCACGTGATGGTTGTCAGAACCGATCAAAAAGTGAACGTGATTAACAGCGATGCCTGCGGTCACAACGTGCATACCTTCCCCCTGCGTAACGGCGGTCAGAATCAACTGGTTGCAGCGAATGACAAAAAAGGAATCGAAATCGAGTTCAAAAAAGGGGAACCGCTCCCGATGCAAGTGACTTGCGACATTCATCCCTGGATGACCGCCAAGTGGTTTGTTGTGGAGCATCCTTATGCAGTCATTACAGATAAAGAAGGAAAATTCACGATCAAACTCGTTCCTGAAGGAAAGCATAAGTTCCGCATCTGGCACGAAATCCCCGGCTACGTGAAGAAAGATGGCAACCGAGATATCAAAGTCGATCTTAAAGCCGGTGCTACAATTGATCTGGGCGTCATCAAAGTGAGTGCTGCTGATCTGAAAGAATAACTTTGATTCTCATCTGGTTATTGTAACATCGAAATTAATTAACACTGAAAAGCCACGTACATTTAGGTACGTGGCTTTTTTGTTAGTTTTATCATTCGACAGAACTATTTCCCAACTGACGATCACGACTAATGAAGGATCCGATTGATGAAAAAACTGACTGGGATCTTGACTGTCGCTCTTCTGTTGAGCGGGCAATCGCTTTTTGCTCAAGGCTGGGGAACCATCACCGGGAAAATTGTTGTTGATGGGCCCCCGCCGCAATTGCCTCTGTTGGTCACCAAGGGCGATGCAGCCGTCAATAACGCGAGCGTTTGTGCCCTCAACGATATCCCCGACGAT
>JAJRTM010000715.1 GCA_024278285.1 Planctomycetota bacterium | reverse complement strand
TCTCGCCCCTTTTGGATGATATCGTTCATCGTTGTGGCGAGTGTTTCGCTCAGCCTGCCGGTTCCTCCTTGCAGGGTTGTTAACACGCCAGCCGGACCGGACGGACCCGCTTCCTGCGAACTCGATTTATTCTTTTTCTTCTCTCGTTTCTTGGCGAACATCGCTTTGAATAAGCCGCCATATTCTAGTTCCATGGAACGCATTTTGGGGAATGTGGCAGGAAGTGATAATTGATGAATATCTCCCGCGAAAATTCCGGAGACCATCGGATCGAGCATCGTTTCGGTGAACCCTTTTCCGAGTCTGCGACAACCGAAATCGAAGATTGTTTCGTCGTGATCATCTGGTCGAGGGGGAGTAAAATACTCCTTGGCAACCCGCAGTTTCTCCCAGGGGCGAAGTAGTCCGCTCATCAGAAACCTGGGAGGCGTAGTCGGAATCGGTTGCAGTTTATTTCTGGTGAAAATGTAACGATTGCCAGCTGCTTCGTTGGCAGAAATCAACTCGCTGGTCAGTCCCAGTTCTTCGATTAACCGGCCCGTCAGCGGCTCACTGGAAAGCCAGCCGTTCGGTCCATGTTCTAACGCATACCCCTTTTCGGTAATGGTTTGAGTTGCGCCGCCGCATTTATTTTCCTGCTCGAATAGAACCAGTTCATATTCCCTGCCAGCGGCTCGCAACTCTTCACGAAGACGAAACGCAGCAGATAACCCAGCCACGCCTCCGCCGATGATCGCGATTCGGATTTTGTTACGATTCTGATTCAATTTTCCACTCCTGCGATAATGCTTCAGCGACCATTTCACACAGGAAGCCTTGTTGATTCGGGGGAGTGATTCTTACGAGTCGTTTAAAGTTGAGCGGTTTGATTTCCTCGAAAAGTTCTTTGTCGATATCCAGCAGTGTTTCGGTGTTATCGCCCACAAAGCTTAGAGGGGCTACGACCAGTTCGGTGTAGCCTTTTTCGCGGGCAGCGGCTGCCACTTCGTCTGCTTTCGGACCGATCCAGTTTTCTCCTTCTTGAGATTGATACGCCAGATCGGTCGCGAGATAACCCAGTCGTTTTTTTATCTCCGCAACAGAATTCTCGACCTCTGTTACATATTGATCGCCTCGTTCGATGATCGAAATTGGCAAAGAATGGGCGGTAAACAGGACCATTGTCTTATCAGGGTTTTCGACTGTTTTTTTTATTGCCGTTGCCCAGCCTTCAATGTATGTGTTGGCTCGGCTCAAATTTTTCACGTGGTGTGAGGTTGTTACTTTCTGTTTTTTCGCGGCTTGTAATAAAACAGCTTCGCACGATCCGGTCAGCGCAGAAGTTTCGTGTGGGAAGAGATAAACCGCGGTGAGGGGGGCATTCTGTTTCTGGGATAATAATTTTAATCCTTGTGGGATATCGGGAAAGCTGTACCGCGTGGCAACTTCGCATTCCAAGTGAATCCCACGCGTTGCATAATATTCGCTTAATTGTGAAGCGAGTATTTGGCCATCGGGAACCGCGTTCGACTTGCCGCCAATTTCGGCATACCGTTTGCGTGTTTCCGCGGCTGATTTACTGGCAATCAACTGGCTCAACAACCAGCGTTTGATTGGGTTGCCGGGAATGATGTAGGGATCGAAAAAAATCCGCTGCAAATACGGTCGAACTTCCGCTCGGTTTTGCGGACCTCCCATATCAATGAGCAGCACCGACTGCCTGGAATTTGAATCATTCATATTGTTCGTGAGTATCTCTTTGTGGTGTCTCGATCAGTTTCCAGGTAGCGGTCGAATATCATTGCGATATTACGGACAACGAAAGTTCCCTCCAGCGTCGCGTGCCAGCCTGTTTCATCGTGACGTAGAATACCTTGTTCCACAAACTTTTCCAACTCGTCAATTTCCGAGGCAAAGTGATCGTTAAAAGAGACACCGAATTCCTGTTCGATTTTATCGGGAAGAATATGAAAATTTCCCATCAATCGAACGATAATACGTCGTCGCATTCGATCTTCTGCTGAGAGCAAATGCCCTTGCGTGACAGCTAGTCCGCCTGCTTCAATTTGATCGATGTATTTCCCGGTATCCATCTGATTGTGAACGTAAGCAGCCGGGAAGTCTCCGATGGAAGAAACGCCGAACGCAACCATGGTATCGGTATCTTGCACGGTATAACCCATGAAGTTGCGGTGGATATCCCCTTGTTGAAACGCAACCGCCATGCCGTCATCAGGCAATGCGAAATGATCTAATCCAATCGCAAAATAGCCGGCGTCAATTAGCGCCCGCCTGCATTGAATCGCCAGCGAAAGTCGCTGTTCGGGAGTGGGCAAACCGAATTGCTCCAACGTTTTTTGATGAGGTTTAATCCAAGGGACATGGGCATAACCGAAAACGGCTAAACGATCTGGGCGGATAGAAATGATGGAATCAACTGTTCGCTGCCAGGTTTGTTCGGTTTGAAAAGGTAAGCCGTAAATGAGGTCCAGATTGACGCCCTCGAAACCGATACGCCTTGCATCTGCAACAAATTCGATGAGCTGTTCTTCGCTGTATTCTCGCTTGACGGTTTCCTGAACCTTGGCATCTAAATCTTGCACTCCCATCGAAATACGTTGGAAGCCTTTGGCGTTGAGCATTTCCAAATGTTCAACCGTGGTAACTCGCGGGTCAACTTCGATGGATCGTTCTGCGCCGGGAATGCTTTGAAAATGAGCATCGAAAGTATCGATGACACCGGCAAGTTGATCGGGCGTTAAGAAAGTGGGGGTTCCACCACCAAAGTGCATTTGTGCCAGTTGGGGGCGAGTTGTGAATAATTCCGCAGTCGTTTCGGTTTCCTTCTTGATCGCATCGAGATAACGCTCGACAAGAGTCTGTTTCCCGGTGATGCGGACGTTGCAGGCACAATACAGGCATAAACGTTTGCAAAACGGAATATGTGCATAGAGCGCAATCGGCGAGGGATCAGTATGATTACGTAAAACGTCCCGATAAACATTCGAATCGACCGCATCTGTCCATTGTGGTGCAGTCGGGTAAGATGTGTAGCGGGGGCCGCGCGTACTGTAACGCTCGACTAAATCGCGTAATCCCTGGTCTGTAATATCCAAAGCAGATTCACCCGTCGGGCTTGCCATATTGAGACTCTTTTTGGTTGGAGATCGAATTAATTTCGGGCTAAGAAAAGTAGGTTCGTAGCGGCTGTGGTATCAATGAGTGTAGGATGGCGTGCATGCACCTTTTGTTTATACATAAGTATTTTCAGACAAAGCTGAGTCATCAGTCCCAGAGGGACAGAGGCAAATAGCCTCGGATTTTAATCCGGGGTCGTCGCTCAGTTAATATGTAGTCCCGAAGGGACGATGGTCATGATTATTTCGAGCCTGCATTGCTAGAGCATCAAAGCAACAAATTCCGTCGTCCCTACAGGACTTCATTCTCTTGCAACCGATGCCCCAGGTTAAAACCTGGGGCTATTTGCCAATGTCCTTCCGGGACAAAACTTATGAATAAACAACAGCGTACTTGCCCCATCAAATACAGTCTCCACTTTGATAAAACTAATGCAGGTAAATCAATAGCGGAATAATAACGGATCCAATTCATTTTTTCATTGAACGCAACTCAGTACGCGAAGATGGGTGCAAGCACGCCATCCTACGATATGCAAGCGAAGAAACGACAGTTTTTCCGCTTAATAATATGCGACATTATAGACAGCTATCCGTCCTGTTGCCAGTTCTCAAAGCATTTCGGTGTTCAAAAGTTGCACCGGCGGTCTCGGCATTCCGCCCAATAAAGCGAATGGGCAGGCAGATTAGCGGAGTTTTGAGTGATTATGATGCGGGCCAGTTACTATGACGAATCTTACAGTTTGGGGATTTTTTTCTTTTTGCCGGGGTTGTCCTTCTCTCGCTTTTCTTTCATCTCATCTCGCTTCTTCTTCTCTGACAGGAATCGTTCGAATTTCTTCTTTGCTTCTTTTTGTTTCTCGGTCATGGCAGAAAGCGGCACT
>JAJRTM010000714.1 GCA_024278285.1 Planctomycetota bacterium | reverse complement strand
GCTTTGCGTCCAACTCTTTTGTATCCGGTTTGGAATTGAATTCCAGTTTTCTTTTACCAAGTTGGGGCGAATATTAAACGAAGTGGCCAAAAATACCAGCAGAAACGGACAAACATTTCTATTTTTCCCGGCAACACTTTTCAATTCTTGTCCACCAGATGAAACCAATCTGCAAATCGCCGGGTATGTACTGATAGGCATGATCCTGCGGAAATGCAAATTCTCTGAAGAGAACCTCTCATTATTCAATATATTCTGTTGAATGGAGAGTGGACAATTTTGCCTGCCTGCAAGCAGAGCATGTTCAAGCAAAACAGACTCCGAATACCTGTGCTCCTTCTGGAATTCATTGAAGTTCCCTGAAATAATCACTTACCAATCGACTGGTTTTACCTGTTATGTATTCCTCAGGCCAAAGTGCAAAGCTTGTGTCGCGAAATCTGCGTTTGTTTCCCGTTTTATTGAGAATGACATTACTTACAGTATTGTGTGGTGCATCGTTCACTCAGGTTTCCTGCCAGGGAGAGCCTCCGGAAAATGCTCAACCACCCAAAGGGGCGCCTGTTGTTGCAACGACGAAGGTTGATGGCAAGTTATACGAAATTATTCACGGGGTTGCCTACCAGGTCGATCCGAATTCGGGCAAACACAAATTCGCCAAACGATTGTACGATCCCGACTTTTACGAAAAGAATTATCAGACGATTGACGGAACGATTTATCACGTCGGCTCAGGAGGCGGAAAGAAATATGCTGTGCGAACCTCGTTAAGCGATGGATTCGAAAACGCCGAAACGCTGCACGATCTGATTGGCATTGAAAAGGAGTGGACCTCAATCACACTGCAGGGACCGGCATCAGCTACAGTGGCGGACTATGTCAAACTGAAAAAGCAGATTCTCAAACGGCAAAGCGACTTCCTGGATAACCGCATCGAACCTTCAACCGAGCGGGCACATTCCGGCAAGCAATCTTTGCGGCTTTATGCGGTGCCAGCTTCATGGAAAATGTCGTTGACCAAAGCATCACTCGACACCGAACTGCTCCACTTTGTCAAAGGAGACCACTTCTGGTTTTCCGGATGGTTTTACCTGGAAAAGGGACGTCCGACGACCATTATGGATCTGGAATGTTCGTTTATCGAACAAGGCCCTGGAATGCGGGTTCTTTTTACAGACCAGATGCGACCCTACCTGGAACTCAAATGGCTGGATAAACCAACTTTCAAGCCGTCGAAGAATATGGATGTTACTTTTGCCCGCAATCGATGGGTGCATGTCAAATTGCATCTGTTTCTCTCTGAAAAAGAGGACGGAATAGCTGAACTTTGGCTCGACGGAAAGAAAGTAATCGATGGAAAAGGGCAAACGCTTCCCTTTGATGGCGTTGTTTACGACCGTCTGGAAGTCGGCATCTCTGCGAATCCCCCCAAAACCACAACCGTCCTGTACGTGGATGATGTAATCGTTTCCCCAACCCCGCCGGAGTAAAACTCTGATGAAGATTTATGCCGTCCCAATGATTGCCTGCGTCTGCTTCACTTTAGCCGGTTGCTCCCGTGATTCTTCTGAATCGACTGAAAGCAACGGCGCGAGTGAATCGCCAAAAGCGAAATTATTAGCAGCGAAATCATCTGGTGAAGAGCCATCAACCCCCAAACGATCATTCCAATTGGGAGTCGTTCCTATCCCGCAAGGTTGGACAGGCGAAGAAATTGCTTCTGCGTATCAACTGTCGAGCCAGGCAGGTGAAGTCGTTTCATTAACACAAAAACTTGGCTGGAACTCCGACAAACACCTCAAGCAGTATCAAAACGATGTAACGCTCGCCAGAAAGCAGGGGTTGGAAATATTCATCTCTATTGATGTCCTTGAAGATGACCGAAAAGAAATTGCAAACTTGCCGAGTCAACTAAAAGGGAAAGGGTTTGCAGATAAAACTCTACGTCAATACTACATCGACGAAGTTACTGAAATCGCAAAAAAATACCACCCTGAAAATCTCGCTCTTGCGGTCGAGATCAATGGGTATTATGAATCTCACCCGGAAGACTTTTCCAATTTCGTCTCTTTGTACAAGAAAGCTTTTCATTCAGTGAAAGCTGTCTCGCCAGAAACCAAAGTCGCTGTTTCGTTTCAGTACGAAGGCCTGGTTGCTGAGGCTCAGTGGGATCTGTTGAGCATGTTCGGCGAGCAGCTCGAATTACTCTGTTTAACAACATATCCGGAATTTCTCTACGGCGATTCCCCTCAAGACATACCAGAGAATCACTATTCCATTCTTAAGAATATTGAAGGTTTGCCAATTGTTTTTATGGAAATCGGCTGGAGCGGCAAGAACAACAAGCAAGGCGAACAACAGCAGGCAGAATTCATTACACGTTTCTTTGAGTTAACAGCAGAGACCAATTTATCCCTTGCCATCTGGGCTCTTTTGCATGACTGGAAAGGGGGCGGAGTCTTTGAAACGATGGGACTGATCGATTCTCAAGGAAGAAAAAAACCTGCCTGGGAAGCTTTCAGGGCGTTGTAGATGGACACCGGCAGGTTTTGCTTGGGGACCAGGAGGATTGGCGTAAAACCAGATGCACCTGTTTTATTCTGCGGCAAGGTTGACGCGGATAATTTCTTTGTCGTTGCGGGCGAAGACGCTTTTCATTGCGAATGCGGGGTGCGACCAGATTGTCATGCGGCGTTTTACTTTGCGTGTTGGTTCGATCAATTTCGCACGGCTGATTTCCTGATATCCTCTGGGGGATAATTTGGCGATAATTAAATCGCCTTGCTCGTTATGAAGAAAGAAACGATTTTCATGCGGAATGATAAACGCGTTCCACCAGCGGGCCTGGCCTGTTGCTTCGAATGTTTCCCAGATACGTTTACCGCTTGCCGTTTCGAGACAGCGTAACGCACCGTAACTGCCAACACCATAAATGTGTGTTCTGTTCATGAATGGAGTAGACATGATTGAATGCAGCCCATCTGTTTTTGTTTCGCTGTCACTGTTGCCTTTCCAGACGATTTTCGCTTTTCGGCCTCGCACTTCAATCATCATCGGCCCGTCGTAAAACGCTGTCACAAATAAACGTTTTCCCGACTGCCGGGGAGTCGAAATGCAAAGACCATACTTTACTGGAAATGGTATCTCCCAATACTTCTTACCATTTGCTGGATTGATCGAAGAAACAGCAGCGGGGTGCCAGACGATTAACTGCTTCACTCCATTAAATGTATAAATCATTGGAGGGCAATAACCGACATCTTTATCTGCCAGTGAACGCCATAATTCCTTGCCGGTTTGTTTGTCGAAACTGATAATCAATGCGTTGTTCGCGCCGCCAACCAATGTGATGAGTTGATCGCGATCAACAAGCGGAGAGGCAGCCATGCCCCAGATGGGGAGTTTTGTTTGATAGTCTTTGACAAAATCTTTTTGCCACAGGATACTGCCATCCTTCACATTGAAGCAAAACATATTTCCCATCGCCCCGATTGTATAAACCCGCTCGCCATCGATCACCGGCGTTGTTCGCGGACCGCCGGGGTAGCTGATCGTGTAAGTTGTTTTTAAACGATGCGTCCAGAGAGTCGAACCATCGTCTGCATTCAGGCAATGGACCCGTTCGAAACCCTCTCTGCCGTCTTGGGTGTCGAAGTCGGTCACAAAAACACGACCATCAGCCACGGCTGGGCCGGCATAGCCCGCTTTAATCGGTATCGACCAAACACGAGGCAGCATGTCAGAAGCCGGGAATTTCTGGATAATTCCTGTTTCTCGCCAAACCGCATCACGCTGCGGACCGCCCCATTGTGGCCAATCATCGCTGCGGACAATGCTCGCTGGGAGCAGCAATAAAACTGCACAAATTATCAAAAATCGGGATGATGAAATCATGAGGAAAAAATCCTGCTCGTGAATTTATTTGGGCAACTACCACTCAACACGTTGCCTGCATCATAATAAAACGCCACGATTAATGTGTCGAGGATTCGCTTTCGAAACGAACAAAAACATGTCTCGCTGGCACTTCGGTTTATGTCGTGGTAATAATAAGTGTAGTAACTGAATATCCTGATCCCCCTGGACCCCTCCCGTGCATAACGGATTGGTTTTCATTAACAATTCTGGAGCAACAACAAATGATACGAAGAACCTTGCTGATGAGTTTGGCCCTGCTTTGTCTGGGAGTCTTTCAGGTTTCACTTTTTGCCAAGGATGCAAAAAAAGTGAAGATTTTGTTTGTCAGCGAAAGTAGAGGATATCAACATGGCTCGGTGAAACGCGTCAAAGAGAAATTGTCTCCTGCTGAAATTTCGATGATTCAACTCGGGCAGCAAAGTGGTGTTTTTGAAGTTCACTGTACTCAAAACAGTGAGGCGGATTTCACACCAAATAATTTGAAAAAGTATGATATTGTGATGCTTTACACCACGGGAGTCCTTCCGATTTCTGATTCAACCAGAGATTACTTCCTCAACACCTGGCTGAAGAAAAAAGGGCATGGCATTATCGGTTTTCACTCTGCAACCGATACCTACCGAACAAAAGACCCGAAGCATCAGTGGTATCGCGAACTGATCGGCGGAACATTCAAAGCACATCCCTGGACAGCCAACGGAAAGGTTGCCTTTACCGTTCACGATCCGCAATTCCCGGCGATGAAACCGTTCGGCAAAGAGTTTGAATGGACGGACGAAATTTATGAATACGATAATTGGGTTCCGGAAAATGTCCATGTTTTAATGAGCATCAACATGGAAAAATCGAAAGTGAAACGACCTTATCATGTGCCAGTTGCCTGGGCGAGAGAATGGGGAAACGGACGAATCTATTACAATAACTTGGGACACCGCCCGGAAACCTGGACGAATAAGGTCTTTCTCGATTCCGTTGTTGCAGCCGTGAAATGGGTCAGCGGTCAAATTGATGCCGATGTGTCTCCCAATCCGGAAGTCTCAAAAGCTCAGCACGAAAAATCGAAGAAAGATGCTGCGGAGTAACTTCTGTCCGACATCGTTGAAGACGGGAGAAGCATTGCAGACCATGTGAAGTTTTTTATTAAGGATCGCTTGAACAATTACTGTCTGGTTTTATCTGTTTTTTGGCCAAAGGCCTCTTTCACCATAGCTTGGAGCAACGTCCCAGGTAAAATTGTTTGATTGCTCTTTTTGGCTGAAAGCCATCTTTAATGCTTTTGTTTATGGCTTTCAGCCAAAAGGTTGAGGCTCATCTC
>JAJRTM010000713.1 GCA_024278285.1 Planctomycetota bacterium | reverse complement strand
TGGAAATGAATGTCACCTCCATTTGTGCAAGGCGTTCCCAGTCTTGCCGGACTTTTTCTTCGGAGCCGACAAATTCTTCGTACTGCTTGGCGGAAAGAAACGGCTGCACCCGGTCCGAATCTAAATCAGCGCTCATCTCGGCCAGGATCGTGTTGGTTTTTACGACTCCGATTCCGGGTGTCTCTAAGAGGCGTAGTATGGTGTATGCCGGATGTTGTTCCATTTAGATTTAGAAATGTTATGCTACCTCCAAATGCGATTAATTTACTGCTGGCTTGTGGCTCATCATCATTTTATAGTGAGCGAGGTGCTCTGTCTTCTCGAATATTTGCTTAAAAACGTTCAAGTAGGTATCCACCATCGAATCGTCTATCGAGACATAAAGGTCGTCATGGGCGGAATGAGAACCATCGTTTACCCACGAGAATAGAGACCGACAAATCAGTTTTGCTTTGCCCTCTAATTTGGCACAGATTGCGTCAGGATCAACATTGCCTAAAATCTTGAAGTAGTTCTCAAGTATTCTCCTCAGTGTGTTTTGAATTGATAGATTTGAACGGTCAGGAGTTCGCACCTCTAACCAAAGCAACTCATAGGAGGTTTTGATCGGATTCGTTTCGTGTTTCTGAATCTTCGAGAGCTGATTCGGTTTTCTCACCGTCCAAAATGTCTCCTCGTTCAACGCGACATTCCTTCTCATAGGGTTGAAAGTAACTTCCTTGTGGAAATACACGTTGTGGGTAAGGACGAAAATTTGCTTGATCGTGCCGCTTCCTGTTTTGACCTCTTCGAATAAGCCCTTGATCAAGTTGCTCACGATGAAAAGAATGTCGCTGTCGAGACTGGACACAGGGTCATCGAACACCACTACCCGGTCGGTTGTCATTCCGCTTTCAGAATCACTGCCTTTTAGCAAGTGGTAGAAGTAAAGAAAGGTGATAAAGTTCTTCTCTCCTTCGCTCAGTGTTTCTTTAGCATCCGTTCCGTCAGGGCGCTGAATCTTGTAAAACCGATCCCGCTCCGACTTCGCCAGTTCGAACCCCTTGAACCCAAAGGATTCAAGAAGTGCATTAATCTCATCAATCGTTGGCTGGAGGCTTGTGGTGTCCTTTTCGAGTGTTCTAATTCCCGCCTTTTTCTTTCGCTTTTCCTCGATCTTGGCAGTGATCTGGGTATTCAAAGCTATGATGGCCTTATTCAATCCGTCTTTCTTGTTGGTGTAGGCAGCCAGATCGGCCTTGATCTCGTTTTCCAAGAGGTATTTCCAGACCTGTCCCTTCAGGTCACGCCTCTCACTCTCAAGATTGGCAACCATCTGGTTGTGTTTTCGGATTTCGTCATTCGCCGAATCAATGATGATCTTGATGGTATCGAGGATGTTCTGCAGGGAATCCAATTCGATAGTTCTGCTGGACTCCTTCCGTTTTGTTTCAATACGCTGAATATTCAGTCTGATCTTGGAGTCCAGAAGCTCTTTCTCAGACTTAAGTTTGTCCGCATCGAGAAACTTTGAGGGATTGTCCAGGGCTGTCTGCAAACTCTGCTGAAGACGCTCGGATTCCGATTTGTAGTCTGTGAAGAGTTTCTCGATTGCATCAGTGTCCTTTTCAAAAGTTACATCGAAGTACTCGTTAAGGCTGTCGGCGAGAGTGCTATCAGTCTGCTGTTGGCAGAATGGACAGATGTTGTCATTCGCTTCGTAAAAAACACGACCTTGCTTCACCCAATCGCTGTTGCCGAGCTTCTGGATCATCGCGGCAATATCTACGTCCGCCTTACCGATGACCTTCTTTGCGAGAATTGGTTCGGACTCAAGGTCAACCAACTTAGTGTAATCAGGAATTGGAATGAAGATCTCTGTCTGGGGGGCCTCGCCAAAAACTGTTTCAGCCTTCTTCTCCAGATCAGTCAGTGCCGCAAGGGCTGATGAATTACTCTTAGCCTTCTCTAGTAGCTTGGCTTTGAATTTTTGTTTATCATTTCTGACGCCAACAAATGCGCCTCGGAGTGTTGGGTCATACTTTTGTTTCAACGACCAGCACTTTTCTTTAAACTCGTCCTCAAGAGCTGCTAATTCCGCATTTTTCCCTTTGTCGCCATCTTCACCAACAAGAGTCTTTTTGAGAGTCTCAATATCGTTGACAAGCTCATCAAGCTCTTTTTTGGCAGTTTCAATTTTATCGAGCGTTTCTTTGTCCTTCTTACCAAGCGTAAAGATACCCTTTAGTTCGGTGGACTGATTGAAGTTTGTCTCAACAAAATTCGTGTTGTAAACTAAGGTTTCCAGCTTGGTGCCCCCCTGCCACACGACACTGCAGTCCGAGAATAGTGACTCGTCAGCAATCAGCTTCGATATTGTAGTTTTTCCTGTGGCATTAGAGCCATAAATGAAGTTGAGTTGGGACAATTCCGTCAAATTCTCCGGGATGCTGCCGTAGCTCGCAACGTTCTTGATATGAATGCTGTTAATCATGCAAATTCCTCCAGCCCCGGAAGTTCAATTTCATGCACGCAGATCTTCGCGGTCATCAATTCGTGAAGAAGGGTGCGGAAAAGGCCTTGGAGTTCATTCCGCTTCTGCTTGGCCAGCCGTATTTTTGCGTCGGTGGCTTTTAGACTGTCCGCAATTTCATCCTGTTCCGTGATGCTTGGCAGAACGATTGGCCAAGGTTTCAGGAACTGAATGTTGATATTCTTCTGCGTTCCCCTTGGAGCCAACCTGTCCATTTTAGACTGTTGTGACATGAGATAGTAATTCAGAAACTCCGTTTGAGTTCGGTCACCCGGTGTTATTCCAATCAAGCTGTCTGGGCAAGCAGAATCGAAATCGAGGATTCCCGTATAACCGATGTTCGCTGCAATTGTTATCAGTATAGTCCCAGCCGGAAACATCTTACTAATTGCTAAACCATTCTCGTTGAGAGTCTGTGTATAAGTGCGGATGATTCCATCGCAATTGGCAACGTCGCCTGTTTGAACGAATGGATACTCCCCGCCATAAAAACGTGGCTCGTTTCTTGGACGATGTGAGAATTTACCCCTTTCTATTTTTGCAAGTTCACCCAACCCCACCACCTCCCAACTCTCCGGCACCAACCCAATTTCAGTTTCCTTCTGCGGCTCACCCCTGAGGCCTTCGGTGAAAAGCTTTTGCGTGAGGGCCTTTTTCAGTTCAATGGTGGTGGCAATGATTCGCTCCTGCGCTTCAATGGCCCGCTGCACCGTCGACAGGATGTGCGCGATCTTCTTCTGCTCGGGAAGTTCAATGCCCGCCTTGTTGATCGGCAATTCACTCAGTTGCGATTTG
>JAJRTM010000712.1 GCA_024278285.1 Planctomycetota bacterium | reverse complement strand
GGAAAAGTCCAGGCATCAGTCACGTTGCAATACAGGCAAGGCATGAATGCAAGAAACATGACTCCCATTTCGTGACAGCGCCCCCCATACCGATGACAAGTGAGTGCATGACCAAATTCGTGCAGAACTTTTGTGAACCCAGTCAACAACACAATCATCAACCAATGTTGTGGCTGAAACAGAAGAGGCAACTGGGCAGCTTCAAAAATAATTTGCCCAAACCGGTTTACTGCAATAGAAATCGCGAATAAAAACAGAACAAGAGAAGCGAACAGGAAGCCGCGAGAGTAAATGAAACCCGTCGTTGAACTGAGCCTCGCCAGAAATTGTTGCGGATCCCAACCGCGAAAACGAATTACCAGCGGATTCGAAAAACGTTGCCAAAACTGGCTGACTGGTTTAGAAGTTACCGGTTGCCCGACCGCAGCTTTTAGTTTTTGCAGATCGAGAGGATCGCAAATCAGCAATCCTTTAATCGCCCAGTCTGCCACTAAATTCTGATACTCAGCCGCGGTCAACGTTCTGGGACTGAATTTCAATTCGAACTGTTTTTGGATTTCAGAGAAAGATTCTTTCCCGTTAAGACTATTCAGCAAGAAATACTCTTCCTCCCCGAGGTGATAACATTGCCGATTGAGAGGATCCCGCACGACCCATTGCATCTGATTCTTTGTGCCTGCGCTATCCTCCAGATGAAAATATTCAAGATCAGATCGACGACGAAAATTCACATGGCCTCCCTGATCTGGTTGATAGAACTCTCAATTATTGGTGCATCTTCTCAAGAAAAGTTATTGCAGCGGGAGAATTTTCATGGTGACTGAATCGCCGGGGCTTAATACTGATTTGCTGTTATTAAGTTCTGCCCAAATACGAAACGAACCATCAATGGGGTCAATTTCAGGACGAATAAAACTGATGCGACCTTCAACAATTGGTTGGCCGGGAAGTTGAATTTGAACTTTTCTCTCTTTCAGTGCAACCCTGCGATATTTCGCGGGCAGTACCGCTTCTGCCCTAAGGTGATCGGTATCAATAATTCGAACCAGCACATCGCCTGGTTGCACCCATTCTCCTGCTTTGCGTTTCAGTTCGACAACCGTTCCCGCAAGAGGAGCCACGATTGTTAATCGCTTCAGTTTGTACTCAGCAATTTTAACTTGTTGATCTTTCAACGCCGCATTCATCCCAACGACTTGTTGTTCATGCCTCGCCTGGCGAACATCCAATACCGCTTTTTCAGAGAGAAGTTTCAGGCGATCAATTACTGTTTGAGAAACGGATTCTGGAAATTTTTGATTCGCTTCGATTGAACGTTTCAATTCTGCTTCTGCGACTTTAACTGCTTTGAGTGCATATTCAACTCGTAAGTTGTTGCTTTTTTCCAAGTTTGCAATCGTCAACTCCTGCGCAGATAAATCTCGCAATAAAATGGCTTCCTTCTTATCGAGTTGAACCAGCGGCTCGCCTTTTTTAACGATCTTCCCTTCTTTGACAAGTAAACCTTCAATCAAGCCAAGATCGCGGGCAGGAACGTTTGCAGAATGAATCGTAGAAATAAAAACAGATTCCACCACGATTTCCTGAGCAAAAACATTGCCGCAGTATCCACAAATAAACAGACAGAAACTAAGTCGTATTCCGATAATCGAATCGCATAATAACTTTTTCATGCAGCACTCCACACAACTTTCCGGCGGCGTCATTCCCATTGATTATTATATTTGACCAAGAAGAATAACAACTAAAACAACAAGATGAATCATGCGATTAATGGGCCGGTTAGTCAAGCATAAAGGCAAGCAGAGTATGTTGTTACGGGAACCTCTCTTTATCAAAACGGAGCACAGACATTAGGCGTCTGTTTCGTTTGAGCATGCCCTGTTATTGGCAGGCAAGAATGTCTACCCTCCGTTTCTTTGGATTATTGTTGATAATCGTTTAATCCAGTTTGACGGTACGCAGTCGCAGTGCGTTACTGACAACAGAGACGGAACTGAAACTCATCGCGGCGGCGGCGAGCATCGGACTGAGTAACAGGCCGAAGAACGGATACAAAACTCCTGCAGCGACCGGCACGCCGAGCATGTTGTAGACGAAGGCAAAGAACAGGTTTTCGCGAATATTGCGTACCGTGTGGCGGCTTAACTGAACGGCTTTTACGATTCCACGCAAATCCCCTTTCACCAGCGTAACGCCTGCACTTTCGATCGCGACATCACTCCCGGTCCCCATCGCAATGCCGACATCTGCGACGGCTAATGCAGGCGCATCGTTAATTCCATCACCTGCCATCGCAACGACATGCCCTTTGTCGTGTAATGCTTTGACATATTCCAGCTTATCCTGCGGTTTAAGTCCTGCTTCCACTTTATCGAGGTTCAGTTTATCTGCAACTGCGCGAGCCGTTCGCTTGTTATCGCCGGTCAGCATGATGACTTCCAAGCCAAGGTGATGCAGTGTTGCAACTGCTTCTGCGGTCGATTTTTTAATTGGATCAGAAACGGCAAGAATCCCCGCAAATTTCCCACCAATTCCAACGAAAATAACCGTCCGTCCCTCTTCTTGAAGTTTGACTGCCTGCTGTTGAAGCGGTTCCGATGAGATATCGTGTTCGTTGAGTAATTCGGGTTTACCGATCACGATTTTCTTTTCCTGAACAACACCAAGCACCCCGCCACCGGTGACAGAATTGAATTGACTCACTTCAAACAACGAAAGGTTTCGCTCACGAGCAGCGTCAACAATAGAACGGGCAAGTGGATGTTCGCTGTTTTGTTCAAGCGAGGCTGCAAATTGTAACAGAACCGTTTCATCAAAATTATTATGGGGGACAGATTCCGTCAATCGCGGTTTTCCTTCAGTCAGCGTTCCCGTTTTATCGACGACAATAACATCCACCAGTTTCATTGTTTCAAGCACCTCGGCGTTTTTAATGAGAACCCCTTCTTTGGCGCCACGTCCTACTCCAACCATAATCGACATCGGCGTAGCCAGCCCGAGCGCACAGGGGCAGGCTATGATGAGGACGGCAACCGCGTTCACCAAAGCGTGAGCCAGTCGCGGTTCGGGTCCAACTAATGCCCAGACAATAAAGGTGAGGATGGAAGAAAGGATAACCGCGGGAACGAACCAGGAGGCGGCGACATCGACAAGGCGTTGAATCGGCGCCTGACTTCGCTGCGCTTCTGCAACCATTTGCACAATGCGGGAAAGCATCGTATCGCTGCCAACTCGCTTGGCCTGCATGAGAAACGAACCGGTTTGATTGACCGTGCCGCCGATTACTTCATCGCGAACTAATTTCTCTACCGGAATCGGTTCGCCCGTAATCATCGATTCATCAACCGTACTATGCCCATCGGTAATTAAGCCATCGAGCGGGATTTTTTCGCCGGGACGCACACGCAGAAATTCATCTTTTTTAACCTGCTCAAGCGGAACATCAACCTCGGCTTCATCACGGATAACATGTGCAATCGGTGGGGCAAGCGAAAGTAATTCTCGTATCGCGCCGCTGGTTCGATGCCTGGCTCTTAACTCAAGCATTTGACCAAGCAGCACGAGTGCAATAATGACCGCAGCGGCTTCAAAGTAAACTTCAGGCTGTCCATTGACCAGGAAAGATTCGGGAAGAAATTGCGGAAAGAAAAATGCAAACACGCTGTAGAGATAGGCGGCTCCGGTTCCCAGCGCAACCAACGTGAACATATTGGGATTCCAATTGAGAACGCTTTGCCAGCCTCGCACAAAGAACGGCCAACCACCCCAAAGCACAACCGGCGTACTAAGGATTAACTGTATCCACTGCGAAGTTCTGCTGGATAAATATTGTTCAAACGCAGGCAAAAACATCGGAGCCATTGCCAGCATCAGAACAGGTAAACCAAGCAGCAGTCCCACCCAGAATCGGCGCGACATATCGATCAGTTCGCTGTCGTCATCTTCACCGCCGGGGACAACCGTCATCGGCTCCAATGTCATCCCACATTTGGGACAACTGCCCGGATGGTCCTGCTGAATTTCCGAGTGCATCGGACAGGTATAAATAGTTTTCGTTTCAAGCGAAGGCATCGCCAGTTCCAACGCCATCCCACATTTGGGACAACTGCTTGGATGATCGCTGACAACCTCCGGGTGCATCGGACAAATGTACTTGCCTGCAGAACTTGCTGTCGAAGAATTTGCTGCTGAAGTATCGCTACCACCTGAAGTTTGACAGCAACTCGGGACAGCCGCGCCGTCAGTTTTTTCTTGATGACAATCTGGTCCGGTTGTCTGGTTTTTCGTCAAGAATGTCTTCTGGCACTTCTCGCTGCAAAAATAATGGGTTTCCCCATCACGTTCCGTTTTGAGGCTACTCGCCTCATCAACCTGCATCCCACAAACCGGATCAATAGCCATGACAATATCTTTCAAGCCGAACAGTTAAATAACGTGCAAAATAACCGATGAGTGAAGTTAAACAGAAACATCTATAAATAACGTGAATTCATAGCGCAGCATAGCCGCAACCAAATATAATTTACCGCAGAGTACGCAGAGAGACGCGGAGAAAATAAAATGATCGATAATTCGTTTAACGGCAAGCCGAAGGCGACTGCGGAAACAGGCCTGCTTGATTTGAAAGTCTCGAACCACGAATGAACGCCCATTAATTGCAGAATAATAACAGAATTACTCTCCAATTTTCATTGAACGCAACACAGCACGCGAAGATGGGTGTAAGCACGCTGTTGTTTATACATAAGTTTTAACCGGTATTTTCCAAGAAAGAAATCGTTTGGCATGAAATTTGCGCGAAAGACACTCCTGTATGTTCACTAAAGAATTATCAGGGATCGACCAGGGAGGTTCG
>JAJRTM010000711.1 GCA_024278285.1 Planctomycetota bacterium | reverse complement strand
CCCAAACTAATCCCAATCGAAAACGACCGCCGCCTGGCTTGAAATTCACTGGTATCACTTAGGATCACTCGAACAATTACTGTCTCATTTCATAACAGGGATGGCTCAGACGCATCGCGTCTGAGTTGCCCCGCAACAAGAAGCCGAGAATGTGGTTTACGACGAAGAAAAAGCAGGAAACGGTAACAATAGAAGGGGCGATTATTGCCTGGGCAGAGTGTCTGATAAGACTTCTTGTGACTGCGTCACCGGGTAGCCCGACCACTTTTAGTGGCTGGGTGCCGCCAGGCACAAGATGAATGCGCCATGTACTTTCAATTTCTTTTGAACTTCCAATAATGATGGAACCCGCATGGCGCGAACGTCTTGTTGCTACGCAATCCAACCGCCAGAGGCGGTCGGGCTACCCGGTAAATCAACAACCCGCTAGCCGCCGGTAAACGATAACTGATTCACCACAGGGAACATGTAAGAACCGCGGCTGATTCTGTTTATTGTTGAGTTCATGAAATGCGACAGTAATTTTTCGAGCGATCCTAAATTCCGCAAAGACATTTTTTCTAAAGCGATAACTTCGTGAATCTTGCAAAAACGGTACTGATAATAACCCTGGCTTACTGGGGGATTCTATTTACACTGACGCACATTCCCCCTGCGCAGGCTCCCGAAATGGGGGCATCAGATAAATTACTGCACCTGATTGCCTTCACGTTGCTTGCTTTTTTGGTCAGTTCGAATTTACTGCTCACTAAACGTTGGAATCGAGCTTCTGTTTTGTTGAGCATGGTCGCTTTAACGGTCTATGCAGGCTTTGATGAACTGACGCAACTGCTCGTAGGACGCACCGCTGCCTGGAAAGATTGGCAAGCCGATCTGATAGGAATTCTTGCAGGGACGGCTGCCTGTGCAATTTTAATCTATCTTTTTCGACGACACCCTTTGATACAGCCGTTATTGCAACCGAAAACAAAATAAGCATCTACGGTTTCCTCGCAATCGTTTAACGGCAAGCCAAAGGCGACTGCGCAGGCGGGCTGAACAATGAAGCCGTGCTGCTCAACGGAACAATATCAATCGTGGCACATTTGTCTAACGAACAGGTAGGGCGTGGTTTTGAACCCTTGAGAAAAGCATACCTGTTTACGCAGTCGCCTTCGGCTTGCCGTTAAACGAATTATCTGCACTTGTTCAGGCCTGTTGGGCGCAAGCAGCAAAGAAAATAATCGTTACTTTGTCAACTGATTCTCAACCGGCTTAATACTTTCAATATGCTCCTTCGCGATTTTCTGCAGACGCTTAACGACATCGGGATGTAAATTGGCGATGTTGTATTTCTCGGAAGGATCTTGATCGAGATTGTACAGTTCAGGGATTTCGTGTTCCTGTCGTTTGGGGCCGATGCCGTAGCAGCCTTCGGTGATGAAATGAGCTTTCCACGGACCAACGCGAATGGCATACAATTTTTCTGATCGCCAGTAATGCACTTGTTGGCGAGGTGATTTATCTGATTCCCCCAACAGCAACGGCGAAAGGTCGTGACCATCGAGAGTACGATCTTTGGGTATCGTAACACCAGCCAACGAGCAGAACGTGGGAAGCAGATCCATCGTTGCACCAAGTTGCTGTTCAACTTTTGGTGCTACTTTTCCCGGCCACCAGAAAATCGTCGGCTCTCGCATACCGCCTTCAAAGGTAGAACCTTTCCCTTCTCGCAGTAGTCCAGCCGAACCGCCATGTGTTTGAAAGGGGAGCCAGGGCCCGTTGTCGGAAGTGAAGACGACCAGCGTATTTTCAGCCAGCTTTAATTCTTCCAAAGTTTTTAAGATTTCTTCAACGCCGGCATCAATTTCTTCGATCACATCTCCATAAATACCCCGGCTGCTTTTCCCAAGAAATTTCTTGCCTGCAAACAGTGGAATGTGAGGCAAGTTATGCGCCAGATAAACGAAGAACGGTTTCTCTTTATTTTGTTTGATGAATTCAATCGTTTTGTCGGTGTAGCGTTGAGTGAGCGTATGCTGATTGGCAGGCTTTTCGACCACTTTTTCGTTGTGCATTATCGGTGCCTGGTATTGCTCGGTGGGAGCAAAATAATGCGGATCTTTACGAGATGCCTGCCGATAATTCGGGAATCCTTTTACGGCGTCCATATCGTTCGAATAGGGAATCCCCCAGTAAGAATCGAATCCGTGACTGGTCGGCAGGTACTGGGGTAAATGTCCAAGATGCCATTTGCCGATGGCAGCCGTTGCGTACCCTTTGGTTTTCAGCAACTCGGCGATGGTTAATTCGTCGGCAGGTAATCCCCCTTTGGAATTGGGGAACAAGACCCGCCGTCTGGCACTCATCATCCCGCTACGAATGGGGAGACGTCCCGTCAGCAGCGCGGCACGAGAGGGAGTGCAAACGCTGGCTCCGACATAAAAGTTAGTCCATTTTTGGCCTTGCGCAGCCATGCGGTCTAAACCGGGGGTGCGAATCGTGGGATGCCCAAAGCAGGCTAAATCGCCGTACCCTAAATCGTCACAGAAAATAACAACGAAATTGGGTGGGGCCGCCACGGTTTGTTCGGACGCAGAAACAGAAGCACAGAATACCAGAAGCAAATTAACCACATATCGCATTGAGCTGTTCCCGTCATATTCGATGGATGGAATAAAGACAGAAGCAGTCTGACAGAAAGCGAATCAGGTTTCAACTTGCAACAGACT
>JAJRTM010000710.1 GCA_024278285.1 Planctomycetota bacterium | reverse complement strand
GAGAAAACGTTCCAGTCTTGCACTGGAATGTTCCGGTCCCTGCCCTTCAAATCCGTGAGGCAGCATCATCACCAAGCCGCTGAATCGATGCCATTTATCTTCGGTGCTGGCGATAAACTGATCGATAATGACCTGAGCCGTGTTCGAGAAATCACCAAATTGTGCTTCCCAGATGACAAGTCCTTCCGGACAATCCAGACTGTAACCGTATTCGTAGCCGAGAACACCAATTTCGGAAAGCGGACTGTTATAAACTTCAACCAGACCATCTTCGACAGCGAGTTCTTTTAGCGGCCGATGAACGGTCCCGTCTTCGACATCGTGCAAAACAGCATGTCTTTGAGAGAACGTTCCCCGTTCAACATCCTGCCCGGTCATACGTAACGGACGACCTTCGCTAACAACGCTGCCCAATGCCAATAGCTCTGCCGCTGCCCAGTCGAACGGGTGATCTCCTTTGGTCATTTCTCGGCGATGTTCGAGAATGCGAATTAATTTTCGGTGCGGATGAAACCCTTCCGGGTAGTGTGTCAACACCTCCATAATGCGGTTCAGTTCTTTGGCGTCAACGGTTGTATCAACATCGTCTGCATCAGAAACTGAACCTCCCCGGTAGCCGTACCAGTAGCCGCCGTATTCTTCGAGACAGCGAATGTATCGCTCCTTTTTAGCCGCTTCCAGCTCTCGTTCCAGAACGACTCTCCGTGCTTCAACAATCTTTTCGGCTTCTTCTCTAGTAATGCCTCGCATTGAAAGGAGCTGTTCAAGATAGTTCTCGAAGACGGTTTTCATCTTCTTGATTTTTCGATACATCAACGGTTGCGTGAACGATGGTTCGTCGCTTTCGTTATGCCCAAGCTTGCGGTAACAATACATATCGATCACTACATCCCGCTGGAATGTTTTTCGGAAATCGAGTGCAAGATTCACCACCTGGGCGACCGCTTCGGGGTCTTCGCCGTTAACATGGAAAATTGGTATCTGTAACATTTTTGCAACATCGGTCGCATACGTGCAGGAACGGGATTCGTCGCTGGAAGTGGTGAAGCCGATCTGATTATTCACCACCACGTGTAACGCCCCGCCAACGCCGTAGCCTTTCAGTTCGCTTAAATTGAGCGTCTCCTGCGTGACCCCTTCCCCTATAAAAGCGGCATCGCCATGAATGAGAATCGCCAAGCCGGAATCGTGATCGAAATCGCGTTCGCGATCCATCTTCGCTCGTAAGCGCCCCAGCGCAACCGGGCTGATGAATTCGAGATGACTCGGATTAAAACAGAGCGAAAGATGCACATTGCCGCCAGATTCCGTCTTCCAATTATGGCTGTATCCAAGATGATACTTCACGTCCCCGCGTCCCATGGAAAGTTCCGGGTCGCTATCGACAAATTCGCGAAAGATCTGGCGATGACTCTTCTTCATAATATTCGCCAGCACGTTGAGTCGCCCGCGGTGCGCCATCCCGATAACGACTTCCTTCGTCCCTTCACGTCCTGCTTTTTCAATCGCCATGTCAAGCAAAGGGATCAGGCTTTCGGCTCCTTCAAGCGAAAAGGTTTTTTCACCCAGGAACTTTTTCTGGACGAACTGTTCAAACAAAACCGCATCGCTGAGGCGTTTCAGAATTCGTGTCTGTTCCTGATGCGTCAGCTTGATGCGGTTGCCGGTCGTTTCCATTCTTGCTTGCAGCCATTCCCGCACGTGCAGGGAATCGATGTGCATAAATTGCACACCAATCGAGCGGCAGTATGTTGTTTTTAGCCACTGCACAATTTCTCGCAACGTACGAACTTCCGGCCCCCCCATCCAACTGGTCGAGAAGCGGCTTTTCATATCTTCTTCGGTGAAGCCATAAAATTCGGGATGAACTTCTGGCGGATCTCCTCGTGTTGAACCGAGTGGATCGATCTCTGCCAGAATATGCCCGCGGACACGGTAGTTGCGTATTAATTGATCCAGCTTTTCCTGCCGACCGGCTACTTCCAATCGCTGTGGCCGCCTCAATCCACCTTCATTTATTGAAGGAGGATTAAAAATAGTAAATGGTTTTTGCTGTGGTCTGACCGATTCGGTTAAATCGGGATGCTCTTGCTGGTCTAAACCTGCAAAGAATGCCTGCCACTGCTCTGAAAGTGTTTCGGGCGATTTGCAGTACTGTTCGTACATCGATTCGAGAAACAACAAACTCGTCGCGTTATCTTCGATGTGGTACGTGCCGTTTTGCTGAGGGGCATGTTGGCGACTAAAGGGAGCCGAACTGGACATCGACTTTTTTCCTGGCTGGTATCTGAAGGAGTCTGTTGCGGTGAGCACACTTATCATTTCAATCAGGGGATTGTCACGATTTCCTGATATCGGACAAGAGCGAATAGCCGGAATTCCCCTCTGTTTTCAATTTTGTCCCAGAATATATTGTTACGGGGTCTGCAATTGCGGACCAAACAGAGGGTTCAACACTACCTTCGACGGTATCGTAGACTGGACCGAAACCCTTTAACACGAGAAGAAATGCTCGATGCTGCCCAAACTCAACAATATGCAATCGTTTAACGGCAAGCCAAAGGCGACTGCGTAGGTGGGCTGGACAACGTAGTCTGGAAAACCGTGATCGGCTTGCAGTTGAGCTGAAAATTCCCGACAATCACTGGAGCAGGTTTTCCGAGTGAGCTACCGATGAGGACAAAACTAAATGAACGAAACAGGCGCCATTCCAAAAGAAACTCGCCAGACGTTCGGGAAGTGGTGGATCGTTTCCGGAATTATATTTGCTTTCGTCCTGATTCTGTTTGCCATCGCAATTCCGTATGTACAAAATTACCGGACGATCAAACAGATCAGAGCAATGGGGGGATATGTCGAAACAGAACCTGGGGTACTATTAAGTTTTTTGCCCGAGGGACTACAAAAATCATTTAATGATGGCTTGTTCGGCTCGGCTGTTGGGGATATTACACTTGTTATGCTGAGCGGGCCAACAGTTAATGAAGAGAAGGTAGCTGCCCTGAAGAAGTTGGTTAACCCGGATGGCCTGGCGCTCGATTCCGATAAACTGACCGATGACTGCCTGATTCACTTAAAAGAGATGTCAAATCTTAATCGCCTGAGAATAAGCAGTTTATTGATTACTGATGACGGCTTACTGCATCTCAAATCGCTGACAAACTTAACAGAACTCGCTCTTCAAGACACAGCCATTACAGATGCAGGACTGGCCCATCTAGATAAAATGACGAATCTTAGAATCCTGTACTTCAACAACACAGACATAAGCGATGCTGGACTGGTTCATCTGAAAAGGATGCCAAACCTGAAATATCTGTATCTCAAATCAACACGAGTAACTGCGGAAGGGATTAAAGATCTGGAAGCGGCACTGCCGACGTGTAAGATCGACTGGTCTTCGGCAGGTCCGTAGTCGCGATGCTGGTCAGCTTCAATACTTCATATTATCACCTTGCCCACAAACACCTTCTCAGAAAAAGCGAGAAAAACATAGCTGGTTTACTTCGTCTGACCATTATAACTTATTTGCTTTCCTGTTTAATCAACACAAACATCATCTGCCATGCAGACGAACCACAAAACAGTGCAACATTGCCAAGTTGCATGCCTGAAAAGCTGGGAATGGATTCGGCACGGTTACAAATTATTGATGAAATTGTAGCCGAAGGTCTTTCGCGAAAAAAATGCCGGGGGCTGTTGTGCTTTGATTGCGACGGAAAAAAGAAAACTTTATAAAATCAATCCACACAAAGAGTAGGGCAATCAAAAAAATAGAATGAGACGTTAAAGCGTCAGCATCTGGAGTGATTCGTTTTGCATTCAAAGGCATCACCTGGTTCGAAACTCTATGCGTAATCGTCTAAGTGATCGGGTGTGCAATTCGTAACCAGGTGATGCGTGCTTTTGAGATAATAAGATCCTTGGGGAACAGTTTAGCGAGAAAAAAAAGAGAAAAATTCGCTCGCTCGGCTTTAGCGCTGGAGCTGTCCGTCGGGAAGAATACAAACTCCCACTCCCCTCTCCAACGACCTCCCGAACCCCTCGGGGGATACTATAAGGGTGTGCTGTGCACACCAATTGTGATTCTCAACCTAATTGAAACATAGCCATTATAGCATTCACAACCCTTCAATCGTGGTACGCACAGCGTACCCTACGTCGCTGCCGAAGGCGTTGTTCAGATTGATGGTTCCATCAAACTGCTCCGCTGCGACTCTCAACTCCGCAGATTCCGGATCGCGCGAAGCATCCGGCTTCAAACCGGTGGGAACCGTAATGGTCACCTCGTTATAACGATCCGCCGGAGCCGTCCCGGCTGTCCAGACGCCAACCCCGTTAGCATCTTCGCTGTAAGTCTCCCTCTTCCAGATGTTGTTGATCCACCAACGATTGGGATGCCGAAGCAACCGCTCGATCATTGCGTAACGTCTTACGATTCGTTTCGAGAGTTTTGAGGGAACCACCCATAAAAGTTGGGATACGCATTCGCTATCCCAACCTACATTTCACCACGCTACGTCACTGAGACAATAATATCTTTTTTGCTTTATTTAGTTCTATTTCCCATGATGGAATGTCATTAGGTAATAAAACTTTCATTCGCAGGAAAAAATTCTCCGCCCCTAAAGCAAGAGTTCTAAAAAAAATGGTTCGTTCAAATCTAAATTGTTTGTTTCCAAGAATAACTTCAACCACTTTGGGATTTAATAAGCAAAAAGACAACTGCAATGGCTGATCTGGAAAATAAATAGAAAAGTCCGTATCAGACTGCAATGACTCCAACCCTTGAAGTATGTATGCCCACAATTGATCAACTAAATCCCAGTGCGTTTCATTAAACAGTTTCTGGTTGTTAATTCGACAAATAATGGCACCATTTATGTAGAATTCATCCGGAATCTCTCCTGTAAAGTCATTAATGTTTATGAATTCATCACCAATTTTCAGTAAGGTCTTAACCTCTGTATCCATCTTGACTCCTATAATTTAATAAACGGGATAGAACTGAGCAACTCGCCCATTCTTTATTCCAAGAATATATTTTACACCATTTACGAAACCTTCTACTTGCCCAGAACCATTACTTCCAATTTTTGCTGTTTTAACACGATTTTGTCTGAGTACTTGTGCAATTGCTGACTGTACTTCGCTGATTGACATATTCTTGGGGAAAAATGATTGTGCGGCTTTCACTGTTCCATTCCAAAACGATGGATGATGTCGTTCTAGAATATGTTTCAG
>JAJRTM010000709.1 GCA_024278285.1 Planctomycetota bacterium | reverse complement strand
CTTTATCGCAGAGTGATGTGCAAAGGGAAGCCGTACTGCTTTTTGCAGAACACCGATTTCGAAAACTTTTCGTATGAAATGGTGGAAAAATATATGCAACGCTGCCTGGCTTACGGCATGTTTCCCAGTTTCTTCAGCCATGATGCTTCAGAGGGACACTATTTCAAAACGCCAAAGTTGTATCAGCGCGACCGACCGCTGTTCAAGAAATATCTCCCGCTTTGCAAACTCGTCGCCCAGGCCGGCTGGGAACCTCTCACCAATGCGACCAGCGATAACGATCAGGTTTATGTAGAACGATTCGGGAAACAGTTCTTCACGGTTTTCAACGACAGCGATCAGCCACAGACCGTTAACATTCATCTGGCAAAAGAACCGCCGCCTTCAAGCCGTGAACTCGTTTCCAATCAACCGGTCCGCTGGGAAAATCGAACAACAAAACTGACTCTGCCAGCCGAAGGCGTCGCTGTGATCCAATTGAATCTGCGCTAGCATCAATCAAGACTACAACGTTGAGTTTTGAACGATGTTGTAAAGAAAATGGATGCCACTTGTCTGGGCAGACTGGATTATTTCCTTAGTAGGATGGCGTGTTTGCGCAGATCAAAGACGGTCTGCACCGCAGTCGCCTTTGGCTTGCCGTTAAACGAATTATCTGTCATGGTACAGAATCTGTTGTGTGTAACTCTGTGAAAAGCAAACTGAATATGCGACAGTTATTGTTTCATCAATGCTAAGAACAAAGTGAAACTGTCAAGCTGGCTACAAGATAAGATATTTAACAGGTCATGCATAATGCCGTCTTCAAGGAGAAACTTTCCTATGCTATTGGTCAGATTTATTTTCTGTTTTGTTGTTCCGGTTCTCTTCGGTACTCTGATTGCATCCGCGGCTGAGCCTGATTCTTTTTCGCCTCGCCTGTTTGTCTTTCAAAATGGTGTCGATTTTGGATCGTATCAGGAAGAAGCGGCTATCCTGAAAGAGTTAGGATACGATGGAATCGGTTCCGTAAAGCCGGACCGTCTGGGTGAGCGAATCGCCGCTTGCGAAGCAGTTGGCTTGAACGTTTTCAGCGTCTACATAAGTTTGGGAGACCCGCGGATCGCAAAGGTGATTTCGCAACTAAAAAACCATCAGGCGACCATCGAATTAACTGTGCGCAAGACTATTGATAAAGATGTGATTAAGGAAATTCAAGGGATTGCCGATTCAGCGGCTCGGGCCAATCTTCAAATCGCAATTTATCCCCATGCCGGTTTTACCATCGCCACGATTGACCCGGCTCTGGAACTCGTCAAAAAAGTGAATCGACAAAATGTTGGCGTCATGTTTAACCTTTGCCATTTTCTCAAAAGTGAAAACGAGTCAGACCTGGAAGCAACCCTGACCAGGATGGGCGAGAAACTTTTTGCCGTCAGTACATGCGGTGCCGACAGCGATGGCAGCGAATGGAAAGACTTAATTCAACCTTTGGATAAGGGGACGTTTCAACAAACTCGTTTGCTGGGTACGTTGAAGAAACTCAACTTTCAAGGTGTCATCGGCATCCAATGCTACGCGGTCCAGGGTGACAAGCAAGCCAATCTCCAGCGATCAATCAAAGCATGGAAACAAATTATGATCAACATCAACAAGCAGTGAACCATCTCCTGGTACGAATGCAATTCACATTGCAATTTTGTATTGTATTCTTGATTGAATCTGCCTTATCATGAATCGGATCACGTGCTCAACATTGCTTACAACGCGCTGTGCGGCGGACATTGTCTGGAAGATATCGAGCTGCGAAGAAACGTCCGGTTTATCTGAATGCTTTGGAAACCGAACGGATTCCCAATCCGACCACGGCAGGAGATTTTTGCCGGTTGGGACGAAGCGGGCAACATCACCTTTCACTTCGGTTACGCTGCGATGGGCAATCTGGTTGAACTGGCTGAAACACTACCAGCGCGACTCGCGGATCAACAAGAGACGCCAGCCCGGATGCCGCCGCCACTCGTCGTCACCCCATCAAACAGAAATGTAGAAACCGATCCCATCTTGAAGCAAACCATAAATTCAAAGCAAAATAAACGAGCCAGAAAAAACCCGCCCGCTAAAAATCCGCCCATACAAAAAACAATATTTCAACTAAGAAACCTTGAAGAGATCGCTTGTTTAAGGACTAGGCGAGCGGAATCGGAAAGCTATAATAATCCAAGACAAGGTTGTCTTGGATTCAGATGCAGCGATGTGGCATTGGGTATCTCAGGTAAATGACAATGTGTAAATTCAAAGGAGTATGTCATGGCGATCAAATTTCACGAAGTTGACTTACAGGCAGATTCCGCCACTAACATCGTTCGGGTGCATGTGACTGGCAAGCTGACCAAAGAAGACTATGCTCTTTTTGTTCCACAGATTGAACAATGGTTGAGCGATCACGGGAAAATCAAAATTCTATTTGTGATGGAAGATTTTCATGGATGGACCCTCAGTGCGGCTTGGGAGGATACCAAATTCGATCTGAAGCATTATAAGGAGATCGAAAAAATTGCGATGATTGGCGACAAAGCATGGGAAAAAGGGATGGCGACTTTCTGCCGCCCATT
>JAJRTM010000708.1 GCA_024278285.1 Planctomycetota bacterium | reverse complement strand
TCGGGAAAGCCGACTTCAAAAGTAATCGAAGAAATTTCCGATCTCTGGGCTTTTCTGGTGAAAGAACTGGAAATGGAGTGAAAGATTTCGGTAAAACCGTAGGTGAAGTCGTAGGGTGCGTCGTGACGCACCTTTTAATACGGTACTGCAACTTGGTGCGTCACGACGCACCCTACCTTGACTTGGTTTTACAGTGACTGAAAAGTTCTATGGATTATAATTTTGCACCCATTTTTCAGGCTTCTGCTAATGCGATTTATTTGTCGTTGGCGGCTGTGGCGATTTTTGGACTGTTCCAGGTCGTGCTTCTGGCTCGAAAGATTTCAGAAAAGCGAATGTCGCCGGCAGCAACGGATCAGTTTCGGGAGCAACTGCTGAAATTGATCAAAAAAAAGGATTGGGAAGCAATCGCTGCGATTTGCGATACGCCACAGTATTGGTCACGAGCGGTGCCTCAAATGGTGCTGGTCGCGATTGCGAATCTTGATAAATCGCCTGCAAAGCTGCGACAACTTCTCGCAGGAAAATTCGAACGAGATGTGCTGGCAAATCTAGAATATGGAGCCTCATGGATTAACACAATCGTGAAATCTGCCCCGATGCTGGGCCTGTTGGGGACGGTATCTGGGATGATCCAGGCGTTTGCGAAAATTGCAGATACACAAAAAACCGGAGGCGACCCAAGCGCACTCGCGGGAGAAATTAGTTTCGCATTGTTCACTACTGCGCTGGGACTGGCGGTGGCGATTCCACTTGTCATTGCAGGGGCTTTTTTACATGTGCGGATGGGGAAATTGCAGGACCATGTTCAAGAGGAACTTGGCTGGTTTCTGGATGAACTGGATGCGGTTCGAGAGAAATCTTAGACTCTTGGAGGTTCAAGTCCGTTTTAAGACTTGCATAATTACCGTTACGATTCAAGAATGGTAGAAGACTTTTCGAAGATCGTATTACTAATATTATAAGTTTGCGAACGGCTCGCAAACTCTAGAAAAATAGTTATTGGTTACGGCGGTCAAAACAAACCAGCCGTGCTGGGCAACTCTATTGATCTATTTGTTGGGTATCCCGTACCCGATTATACCCTGCTGGGAAATATAATGAGACATTTCTGTAATGTTACTTGGAAAACTGTATTAAGCAGTTGGCGTTTGTGGTCAGAAGACCAAATTCGACGGCAAGGCAACCGAGGGATTTGCCTGTTCCTGGTTCTGCTTATGGGGCTCATTCAATTTGCAACCCCGGCTCTGTTAAATGCCAAAGAGCCTTACCTTGAATTTGTGCAGGGGTTGCGAGAAAGACAGTATTTTGATTCTGCGATGCTTTATTTGGATTCGTTGAAGAGTCGTGAGAATGTCCCCGATGAAATTAAGCAGATTATTCCTTTTGAAAAAGCGGTGACACTGCTGCGAAGTTCACAATTTTCGCAGAATCCCGATGCACAGGCAGAGTTATTGGATCAGGCTCAGGCGTACCTGGAGCAATTCATTAAAAAATCGCCCAAGCATGAACTGGTAGCCAGTGCCAATACCTAACTGGCCAGGATTTTGCTGGGGAAAGCACAAGTTTTAACATGGAAATCTCGCTCGCCAGCGAATACAGAAAACCGCTTGAAGTTCCAGCAGGGTGCCAGGAAGAATATCGCAGAGGCAAAAGTGATCTTCCAGAAAGCACACGATGCTTACCAAAAACAGTGGAAAAGCTTCGGCGTTTACATCCCTGAAGATGAAAAAGAAAAACGAGCCGCGAGGAAAAAGGTGGAAGGATTGTATATGCGGTCGCAGCTTGACCTGGCGACCTGCACTTACGAAGACGCCCAAACGTATGATCAAGGCTCAAAAGAATTCAAGGATAAACTGCGAGCCGCCTCGTTGGAATTTGAAGAAGTACATACAAAATACCGCAGCCAGTATGCAGGATTATATGCACGCACGATGCAAGGGAAATGCTTTGAAGAACAGGACGATATCCGTAAAGCACTCGGGATTTATGACGAACTGTTGAGTCATCCAGGAAAATCCCCCGGACTGATTAAACTGCAAAATCAAGTATTACACTTTCGTTTAATCTGTTTGAATCACGAAACCCGAAAAGATTTTCAATTGGTGATTCAGGAAGCAAGTGAATGGCTTAAACGGAATGCGAGAACAAGCCGTACACAAGTTGGGCTGGGAATTCGCTGGGAGTTGGCACGCGCACAAGAAGCATTGGCAACAGACCGCAACACACCCGAAGCAGAACGCGGGCGACTACTTCGTCAGGCACTTGAAAATGTGCGGAAACTGAATCGGTATGCAGGCCCCTATAAAGATGTTTCCCGCAGCGCGATTCAAAGGGTTCTGGTCTTGTTGGATCGAGAACCGGGCGATCCCAAAGATTTCGACGCTGCCTTCGGGACCGCGAACAGTTTGCTCGAACAAGTGGGGCCGTTGCGAGATAAAGTGAAAGCAGCCGAGAAGACAAAAGATAAACAGAAAATACAAAACACCAAAGAGGAATTGCAGGCACAACTGAGTGAGACCGAAAGAATTTACCGTTTGGCGCTTGCATTGGCGGATGCCAACTCTCCTGCCAAACAGATCAATTCGGCCCGTTACAAGTTGGCATACATGTTTTATCTGCAACGAAAAAGTTACGATGCGGCAGTCGTCGGAAAATATCTGGCAATTCGATTAAAGAAGACCGATCCAACTGTTGCACTCGATGCGGCTTACCTAGGGATGGCTGGTTTTTCTCAAGCCTACAACGATGCCCCGAAGCAGTACAAAGAGAAGAATCTGCAAATGATTCTCGATATCAGCCAGTTTATCGCCGCGAACTGGCCGAATTCGGATCGTGCAACCGACGCCCGGCTCGAGATGGGACGAATCCTCAGGCGTTCAGATAAACCGCTGGAAGCAGCCAAGTGGTACAGCGAAATTCCAACAACTGCTCCGCAGTACCCGACCGCTCAACTTGAAGCGGGGCAAGCATTGTGGGCCGCTTATTTGAATACCGCATTCAAAGATTCATCAACAAAAACTCCTGAAGAGTTGAATAAAATGCGGGATCAGGCAGCAAAACATTTGCAAACCGGGATTGCAAAATTGCAGGAAAAAACCCCAGCCAGCAAACCTTCTCCTGCTGTGTTGATTAAAGCAAAAGTGTCGTTATCGCAAATTGAAATCATGCGGGGCAACGATGCCAAAGCGATTGAGTTACTGACAAAAGATCCACATTCGGTCGTGAAGGCAATTCAAGTAAAAAAAGAAGCGGACAGGCCGAAAGAAGATTTTAACATCAAAAGTACCGCGTTTGCATCGCTGTCTTATCAGTATTTGTTGCGAGCTTACATTGGCACTCGCCAGTTGGATAAAGCAGAACAGGCGAGGGAATCGCTGGAGAAAATCGCAGGAGCTTCCGGGGGAGCCGCCTTGACTGCCGTTTATGTTGAATTGGGGCGCGAGTTACAAAAAGAACTGGAACGACTGAAAAAGCTGGGGGACCAGGAAAGGCTTGAAAAAGTCCGTAGCGGTTTTGAATCGTTTCTTTCTCAATTATCAAAACGTAAGGGAGGCCAGAGTTACACATCGCTGATCTGGATTTCTGAAACTTATTTCAGCATGGCTCAAGGCTCGAAAGAGTCGCCTCAAAAAGCGAGTCAATATTATTCAAGTGCGACCGAAGCATTTGAAGAAATCCTCAGTCGAGGGGAAGATGATCCCAGTTTTATCGATCCGGCTCGACTGGATGGTGTCAAACTGAGGTTAGTCAATTGTAAGCGACAGGAACGAGATTTCGATTCTGCGGAAACGTTGATAAAAAGTGTCCTGAAGAAAAACAGCAAAGTGCTTGATGCCCAGATTGAAGCGGCTCAGGTTTATCAGGACTGGGGAGAATACGGCGGCGAACCAAAGCGTTTTCTGGATGCGGTCCGCGGAAAAAAGTTCAAAGATAAAACAGTCATCTGGGGCTGGGGGAATATTGCCAAGCGTTTGCAGATGTCTCTTAATGCCGGGCAGTCTCGTCCAGAATACAAGGAAAAACATCGGGAAGCACAATACCACCTGGCTCAAAGTCGGTACATGTATGCTCAAAATGCTTCAGATAAAAAGATGGCAGACGAACAGCTTCAAAGAGCAAAAATGGAAATCACCACCTTCACCAGTTTAACGCCTGATTTACCAGATACTCCCTGGTGGGATAAATTCGATACGCTGTATCAGGATATCCAACAACAACTTGGGGAGGTCTCCACTCCATTGACCAGACCGGAATTGATTACTCAAAGTGTAGGCAAGAAGAAAATCAGCCAATACGACGCAGCAGCTAAGTCGGAACGAGATGCCGCTGAGGAAGAACCAAAAGTCGAACAAAAACCGAAAGAGAAAAAAGCTTCCAATAACACGATGACCTATATTCTCATGGGAGTGATGCTCCTGGCGGGAATCGGTTTTGTTGGCTACGTTCTGACTTCTGGCAAGAAAAACGAAAAGCGATTAACCGCAGAAATAGCCGCAGAACTACCGGATACATTTTCTGAAGCAATGTTCGCCACAGAACCTGCTACTAAAAAAGAACCTGCCCCTCGAAAAAAAGTGGCAACCCAAAAAGCAGAAGGTGAATCGAAACCCGTCAGGAAAAAAACATCACGGACGCAGCGTCCTGAGCAAAAATCGAGAAGCGAAAATCCGCCGAGTGAAAAGTCAAGAGGTGACAAACCTCGCGTGAAAAAGCCGCGAGGCGAAAAGCCGGCAGAAGGGACTCCGAAAAAACGTGTCCGAAGAAAGCCGCCCTCTGATGAGAAGTAAATCCGATGAGAAGTAAACTGAAAGTTACATCGTCCATCAATACAAAATGAAATTAGTTTCCCAACAATAGCTAACCACTGAATATAATTTGGAGTCCCGTTGTGAATAACTCAAAGACCCGTAGCCTGCTATGTGTAGCCTTGATTGTCTGCCTGGCTGCTTCTGATTGTTTTGCGATCGATATCATTACCCGAAAGTCGGCTGAGAACCGTCTCTCCGGCAAAGTGACTGCGGTCACGAAAACGGCAATCAAGCTTAAACCGCAAACGGGTGCAGAAATTGAAATTCCCGCCAACGATATCAAAAAGATAGAGTGGGACGGTGCCCCCGCTACATTAAACGGCGCACTTGCACAAGAACAAAATGGCAACTACGAGGCAGCCATTAAAAGCTTGAAAAGTGACATGGAAAAATCGCCTGCTTCTGCGGAGAACCTGCGAACGGATTTTCAATTCTTTATTTCGCGAGTTCTGGCAAAATGGGCACTAGCTGACCATGCCAAACTGCCTGAAGCGATCACCAGAATGAAAAACTTCACAGATACAAATGCCTCCAGTTTTCGATATTACGAAGCGATCAATTATTTGGGTCAACTTTATCTGGCCAATAAAGACTTCACGAATGCTGGAGCCACTTTCACAAAGCTGGAAAGTTCCCCCTTTAACGATTATCAACTCGCTGCAAAATCTTCGAAAGCGCATGTTTTACTCGCACAAAACCAGGTTGACCAGGCGATGCAGGCTTTTGACCAAGTCTTGAAATCTCCTGCCAAAGATGAGTCTTCCAAACAACGGCAACTCGAAGCGATGCTGGGAAAAGCAACTTGCCTTAATCTGAAATCGCAAAACGATGAAGCCTTAAAGCTTCTGGAGACAGTCATTGAAAATGCGAAGGAATCGGATGCCCGTTTGCAGGCACAGGCACAAATTCTGCGTGGGACAGCGTTATTGGCAAAAGGGAAAAGTCAGGAAGCATTGCTGGCGTTTTTGCTGGTGGATGTTTTGTTCTCTGGTCAACAGGATTTACATGCAGAATCTCTGTACAATCTCTCCAAACTATGGGTAACAGTCGGGCAACCCGGTCGCGCGGACGAAGCTCGAGCCATTTTGGAATCAAAATACCCGAATAACCCCTGGGCCAAAAAACTGAGTGGAGGTTGAGAAGAAATTTGTTCGGTTTTAATCCATTCATTTACGTCGAGATAACTATTTTTCGTAATGACTGGTTGATTAGCCTGCCGTTCGATGTCATGATGCTTCTTCAAAACAAGCATTCGTTTACAGATACTTTGATCAGACAGTTTCTGATTAAGATGTGAAATTAACAGGACTCATTGAGAGATTCACTTACCAAACTAAAACAGATAGCAAAATCGGGGCCTGAGCAGATCATTCAGGGCAACTTTTTTTGCACGATGGGAGAATGAACGTGAAATTGATGAACGACAAGGAGCAGACAGCCACAAAACGATTCAGCCTATGGGTGGTAATGTGTCTGAGTTTAATCACAGGGGGAATGCTTACCGGTCACCTGGGGATCACCCCCAGTGCATACGCTGATGAAGCCGCTGCCGATGATGGCGAAGCAGAAGATGCGAAAGATGAAAAGAAGGCATCTGATGAGAAAAAAGACAGCGATGTTGAAGCGGCTAAAGAAAGAAGCTTTCTCACATGGATGATCGAAGCTTCCGGAATTTTTGGAGCCATCCTGTTGGTGCTTTCTTTTGTCATGGTAGCCTTAGTCATGATGAACGTCTTGCAGGTGAAACGGGATGTCTTTATTCCGCAAAGTTTTATTGATGCGTATCAACAAAAACTGGAAGCGAAAGATTACAAAGGGGCTTACGATTTATGTAAGGCGGATGAATCGCTCGTTGCCCGCGTTTTGGCAGTCGGAATGGGACGGCTGGACCGTGGTTATGCTTCTGCGATTGAAGGGATGCAGGAACTGGGCGAAGAAGAAAACATGAACTACGAACATCGTTTGAGTTACCTGGCGCTTATTTCTTCGATTGCTCCGATGATTGGGCTGATGGGTACTGTTTACGGAATGATTCTTTCCTTCCAGAAAATTGCGACTTCAACCGTTGCCCCGAAACCTTCTGAATTGGCAGACGGTATTTCAACCGCGTTGTTTACAACTCTCGAAGGGTTAGCCGTTGCGATTCCTGCCATGGTTGCTTACAGCATTTTACGTAATCGCGTTTCACGTTACATGCTGGAAGTTGGCATGGTGAGTGAAGGCTTGATGGGGCGATTGCCCATGGGTAAACAATAAGTGGAAAACAATAAGTTTTTTCGACATTTTCCTGATTATCTATTTTATAGTACCCCGGATAATCTCTTACAGGTTAGCTGTATTCGATTGATGGGCGCGGTTGCAGTAATTTTGTTTTGCCAGGAGAAGATCGGTGCGATATAAAAAGCACGAATCAACGGTTATCGAACCGGATATGACTCCGATGATCGATATTGTCTTTCAATTGATCGCCTTTTTTATGATGGTGACCAACTTTGAACAAACACAGGCAGATGAACGTGTCAAGCTCCCCAGCGATCAGCTTGCTCGTCCTCCGGTCACTTCCCGAGAGAAGGTTCTCGTCGTCAATATTGGTTTCAATCGAGATCGAGAAGGTATCAAGACAGATCCGAATCCTTATGTTTTCGAAGGGGATGTCCAAACGCCTGTGCTTAAATATGGGCCACGCCTAGAGGAAGAGAAGCGAGTCGCAGAAGCACTGTACGGTCCGGGAGGGCATAAGGAGATGATCATTGAAATTCGTGCAGATTCCGA
>JAJRTM010000707.1 GCA_024278285.1 Planctomycetota bacterium | reverse complement strand
CGGGCGAATTATTCTGCCGGTGGCGCTGCACAATTCGCCTTCGGTCAACAAATTCAACGGCAGCGGCATCATCAGTTGTCATTACTCCGACGATAACGGGAAAACATGGAAGCAGTCTTCAACTTCTCAACAGGGAAAGAAAGTTATCTTTCAGGAACCGGGGATTGTCGAATTGAAAGATGGTCGTTTGATGATGTTCTGCAGAGCTTCCGGAGGATTCCAACAGGTTTGTTATTCGCAAGATCAGGGAGATACCTGGTCGGCGTTCAAGGCATCGAATATTGCTTCACCTGTTTCCCCGGCTACAATCGAACGAATTCCCCAAACCGGCGATTTGATTCTAATCTGGAACAATCATGAAAAGATCGCTCCAGAACTCAGGGGAAAACGAACTCCGTTTAACGTTGCCCTCTCTCGCGATGAAGGAAAAACATGGGAGCACACCAAAACACTCGAAAACGATCCGAACGGCTGGTACTGCTACACGGCACTCACCTTTACTGGTGATCACGTTTTACTCGGCCACTGCGCCGGCGACCGCCGCACAGGAGGCTTAAACTTAACACAAATCACACGCTTCTCACTCGATTGGCTATATGATAAATGAGCAGATTCGTAGGGTACGCTGTGCGTACCTATTGTGAATCTCGATAATAATTCACATTGCCATTGTAGCATCTATCACTTCGCAGTCGCGGTACGCACAGCGTACCCTACAACTGAGTAGTCATCTATTATTATGAGATAAGGGATTCTGGTTTAAGTGTTTTTGAATAACCTCCCATATTTCAACAAATTTATTTGCTTAGGTCTTCAAAAGTTATTACGATTAACTTCCTGCCTGCTGGGAGATTGAGCCTGGCTACCCCCTTCATTGAGATTGGAGGATTGGCGTTGTACCTGAAACCGTTTTGTTTTCTCTTCGGGATGAACTGTCAATTTGATCCGATTGCTGCTTGTCGCCAACAGATTCTTCAATCCTGCTTGAGATTGCTCATACGGTCGAAGTTTAATTCCTTTGTACGCCGTTTTACTTGCGTTATACGAAATCTTTTTTTCGATTTTAAGTAAGCGGTTGATAGTGAATGAAGTGTGGCTATTCAGTGATATTTGGTTTGGACTGGAATTGGGGTTGTGTGTAGGGGTCCGCTATTGCGGACCACCGCAGAAACAGGGGGATCCACTTCTCACTTCTCATCATAGTCCGCGGGTAACGGACCCTACGTCAAAGCTGAATGGTTACAATGAAGTAAACAAACACTCCGCGGGATATAAGGATATCGAGCATGTTGACATTTGAAGGAAAAGGGACATCGCATCAGTGTGATGGATCGACTCGTCGCGATTTTTTGCAAGTGGGGACATTGGGGGCTATTGGCTTTTCACTTGCAGATTGCCTCGCGGCTGAAGCGGCGATGAATAAAAAGAACGAAGATCGCGCTTGCATTATGATTTTCAATCTTGGCGCACCGAGCCATATCGATCTGTTTGATATGAAGCCCGAAGCCGCAGCCGAGGTGCGGGGACCGTTCAAGCCGATCGATACTGCTTCTTCGGAAATACAAATCTCTGAATTATTACCGATGCACGCGAAAATTGCAGACAAGTTTTCCATCGTGCGATCCGCTCATCATAAAGGAGCCGCGGTACACGATTCCGGCTGGCAGATGATGCAGACCGGGCGTCAATTTACGGGGGGCGTGAACTCTCCGCATACAGGATCGGTGGTCAGTTATCTCAAAGGTAGACGGACCGACTTACCCCCGTTTGTTGTCCTTCCCGAATTGATGGGGCGAGGTGGGGGCGGGCTTCCCAACGGACAGGCAGCCGGTTTTCTGGGGAAGTCACACGATCCCTTCGTACTCAATGCGAACCCGGCTGAAAAGAACTTTCAGGTTCCCGACTTACTCCCCCCGAAAGAAATCAGCAGCGTACGATTAAGCCGCAGAAAGAAAATGCGGGAGATTGTCGATGAAACAGTCAACGATTTCGAAGCTTCCGAGAACGCGGCTCTACTGGATGAAAATTTCGCTTCTGCGTTTCGATTGATGACCAGCAAACAGGCACGCAAAGCATTCGATCTTTCCAAAGAGCCAATGGAAGTGCGTGAACGATACGGCATGAATCGATTCGGGCAGTGTTGTTTGCTTTCTCGCCGCTTGGTTGATGCGGGGGTGCGGTTCGTTACGATCAACACGTTTTTAACTGTGTTTAATGAAGTGACCTGGGACATCCATGGCTCCAAGCCATTCACTTCTATAGAAGGGATGCAGGCGAAAATCTGCCCGATGTACGATCAGGCATACTCTGCGTTGATTGAAGACTTGGCTGACCGCGGAATGCTTGATTCGACAATGGTTTGCAATCTGGCAGAATTCGGACGAACGCCGCGCGTGAATCCAGCCGGCGGGCGAGATCACTGGCCGCAATGTTTCAGTGTGTACTTTGCAGGCGGCGGAGTGCGTGGCGGGCAGATCGTTGGTGCCAGCGATCCCATTGGCGGTGTCCCTGCGGATCGACCTGTGGAACCAGCCGACATCGTTGCGACAATCTACCGCAGTCTTGGCCTTGATCCACAAACAATTCTCCCCGGCCCCGGCGGAAGACCCTACCCGTTAGTCGATCAAGGCCATCATCCGATTCACGAATTGTTTTGAGCGATGCTTAGTTCGACAAGATGAGTGTGTAAAAAGTGATCGCCAAAGCATTGATCAACAAAACGAGTAGCATTCGCAACATGATTGTCTGATTGAGAGAAGTAGAATATGCAGTAGCTTTCAAAAGCAACCAAAGAGAATAGACCGCAAAAGGCGGCATGATCAAACCAAAAATAGCTGCACGAAAAGCACGGGAGACTGCCCTTTTTGCTGAGGGCCCCACATTGAATTCAATGTTGCTGCCTTCAAGGCTTTCTGAAAATCCCTTGTTACCATTTGTCAATTGCCATTCAGATTGGGGAACTTCGATCATCCCTTTTGATTGCAAAGCTGAAACGGCTCTGTCTGCATCGAACTGATTAACCTGTAATTTAACCCCCCCGATGGCAACGGCGGGGGCCCAAATCGCATCAACAATTTCTTCATCCGTAAGGTAAGCAGAAATCCCCTCTGCTTCAACGCGACTGCGGGCAATGGCTGCTTCTGCTGAAGTACCGAAAGAGGCGACAGTTACTAATTCAGGCATTCTACTCATCCTTTCAGATTCAGATAAATCGAATCATCAGGTCTATCTTATCATGGCAGAGTATTGAGAGCGATAAAAAAGTTACTCTTTCCGACTCCTGCCGACTCCTTTTTCGAGCATCAAGGCGGGTTTGTCGGTGGTAATTCCGATGACTCCCCACTTGATTAGTTCGTGTGCTTTTACTGGATCGTTGATCGTCCAGACATAACATTCCAACCCGGCTTCAGTAAGTTTTTTGACATCACTTTCGGTGATGTCGCCGCCGATATCTACTGCGATGGTATCCAGTTTTTTAGCCATCTCGATAATCTGTTCAACCGTAGGGGCTTTCCGTTCTCCCGGCTTCTGATTTATCTTCAGATAAGAAAGCCAGTACGCTTCCAAATGCGGAAGTTCTTTGCGAATCCCTGCGATCACTTCATCAGAAAAACAGATGATAGCTGTCTGCTTGCAGGGGCGGTTTACTTTTTGAAGAACGCGTTTCAATTCAGGAATGATTTCCGGTCCAGTTTTAATTTCGATAAACATGCGCCCGTTTTTAGGAATTAATGGAAGAAGTTCGCTGAGCAACGGTATTTTTTCTCCACGATATTTTTCATCTTTCCAGGCACCAACATCCAGATTTTGTAGTTCGGCCCAGGACATTTTTGAAACCGGTTTGTCGGGACCGCCGTAACGTTTGGGGGTTTTATCGTGAATGGCAAATACTTTGCCATCGGTGGAAAGATAAACATCCACTTCAACCGCATTGGTTCCTTGTTCCCAGGCTAACTTTACCGAGGAAATCGTATTTTCCGGAGCATCAAACGAGGCACCACGGTGAGCGACAATTTCTGCACCTTGCACGTGACTGGCTCCATTG
>JAJRTM010000706.1 GCA_024278285.1 Planctomycetota bacterium | reverse complement strand
CCGCCGCATCAACCTGGCAAGTGTGAAGGCTGACACGACGGCGGGACGAAGGGGACTCAGCAGCTCGAATGATGAAAAAGAAGCAAATCAAAATGAGCTTAAAGTAACCTAAAATCTGTCCAACGATTGGGGTCCACTACAGATTTCACTCACAAACACAAAGGGGTGCCGTACGATACATCTAATATCCTTAGTTCATATCAGTATGTAAAGGGTTGGGCGTCTGTTGGAGCACACAGCGAAGCTGCTCGTGAAGGCTGCGTTAAACGTGCGTTGGCGGTGGTACAATCAGCTTCAAAAGTTCCCAGCAAATAGTGACCATTTAGAGAAGTTATTTTGTGATGGTCACTATTCGTGTACGGACTCCTGTTTTGCGGAAAGCCTCAGTGTTATTGAATGCATCTTCGGGGAGTTGTTCGGATTCTCCTTCGACTTCTTCCAGCCAGTTCCGGAATTCTTTTGCCTGGGTGTCGCTGCGGAAGAAGGGGCCTTCAGACATGATGGCGATTAGCTTGCCGTTTAGATCAAGCAAATCGTAGGCGTGGCGGATATGTGTGATATCTGCTCCTTTTTCAAACGGAGGATTCATGATGATTTGATTGTATTTGTCCTGATGTTCAAGAAAATCGCCTCGTTCTACAGCGTGGCCTTTGGCTTCAAGAACGTCGAAAAGGGTGCTGTTGCGTTCGAAGGCGGTGATTTCGTTTTCAGGATGGTGCAAACGGATCATGTCGAGGATGTCCCCTTTGCCGGCTGAAGGTTCGAGAATGTGATCGCCCGGTTGAATATCTGCCAGTTCGAGCATTTGAGAAATGATTGGCTTTGGAGTTGGGAAGAAACCGTCCAGTTTTTTTCCGACCAGCAAGTAGGGTACGCTGTGCGTACCACGCGTGCAGAGTAATGTATGATGCTATAATGGCAATGTATCTCCTCTAACGTGAGTCACAATTGGTACGCACAGCGTACCCTACGTCGCTTAGCCCGGCGTAGCCGGAACCAAACAGGAAAGTAGGCGTTAGAAAAAGTAGGATGGCGTGCTTGCACCCATCAAATGTGGTTTCCACTATTATAAATCTAATGCCGTATCAGTCTGATGCCGGTGAATCAATGGCCGGATAATAACAAATTCACTCTCTTTTTTTCATTGAACGCAACTGGGCACGCGAAGATGGGTGCAAGCACACCATCCTACGACGAACTGAATAATTGAAGGTGCAATGGAATGATTTCATTTCTGTTTATTTGGTTCAAAACAATTCTTATAAAATATCCTGCCACTTTTGCGCAGCATTTCATTGATAAGATATTAATCGAGGGTTTCCATGATGCGTTTCAGCAGTAGAATCCTCTTCCTGAGTTCTTCACAACAGCTTTGAATATTCTCTTGCTCTAGCCAGATTGTGCAAATTGGGTCGCCGGTTGAGAATTTGGTTCCCGGTGCAGGCAGGTCGCTTAGTACGGGGACGCTCCATTGGTCATATTCCCAGTTTCTCCCTGCCAGTTCGTGAGTCGCCTGATTCCAGTCCCAATCGCTCGGCAGTTCAAATTCTTGCCAGGCATACAGAATTGATTTGCCAATTTGCTTCTCTGGTGCGTTGCAACGCACCCTACGGTTTAAGAAGAGTCGCAGAAACGATTGCTGCAGCGCCAGTTCAAGCACTTCAATCGATGCAGAATAACGCGGATTAATTTCCACCAGATACGGGACATCCTGTGAAACAATAAAATCGAAACAGAACAATCCGTAAAAATGAATCTGTTTATTTAACGCATCAGCCATTTTTTGCAGAGTCAATCGAATTGATTGTTCGTACTCACTCTCCCCCGAAATAACCGGACCAACCGAACCGACATAAGCAAACGGACGATGCGGCAACTCGTCACAGCCGATCAGTTGTTCTGTTATTCCAAGCAGTTTTATTTCACCAGCTTGTGATGCAAAAAAAACAGCCGAGTAAGATTCCCCTGGCGCATATTGTTGATCGTAATAATCCGGTTCACATTTTCCATTTACAGATAGAACTCGTTCGATACCAATCCCGCCCGTCCCCGCAAGTGGTTTTCTTATCCACTCTCCCGCCTTCTTATTGCCGTCAGCATCACGAACTTCCAGGCTGGGCAGATTCGCATCACGCAAAACCTGCTGAATGAGAAATGGGTTACGGGCAAGTTTCGTTGCAGCCGAATCGGTGTTCCATAACGAAAATTTCGATTCAAGCCGCTGCATTAACTCCTCATCGTTCTCCCACCCACCAACCGGCAGGCAGAATCTGTGTTGAGTTTCTCGAAATTCTTCCAATTCTGAAAAAAGTCGCTCACTTGAACAGATCAATTGAACAGCGCAACCGGACGGAAAATCAAGATCACGAAATCGATCAAAAGCACGAACACTCAACCCGGCACGAACAGCCGACCAACAAGCCGCCCGCGCTGACGCACCGAATATCGTTAGGCAATTAGATTTATCCATTAATGGTATTGCAGCTAAGGATCGCTCGAACAATTACTGTCGCATTTCATGACAGGGATAGCTCAGACGCATCGCGTCTGAGCTGCATCGCAACAGGAAGTCGAGAATGTGGTTTCCGATGAAGAAAAAGCAGGAAACGGTAAAAAAAGAAGGGGCGATTATTGCCTGGGCAGAGTGTCTGATAAGACTTCTTGTGACTGCGTCACCCAGACGCGATGCGTCTG